>DASVUO010000235.1:0-5575 GCA_036386995.1 Allosphingosinicella sp.
CCAGCCGGCGCCCCATATCGCCCAGTCCTGCGCCTCCGTCACGCGATGCCCCGCTCGGCCATGGTCAGGCGCGCGGCGGAGCGGCCGGGCTCGGGCGAATGGCGGGCGGCCTGGCGGAGCAGGGCGGCGCCCTCTTCGCCCATCCGGGCAAGCGCTTCACCGGCGCGGAAGCGCACCCACCAGACCTTGTCGGCGAGCAGTTCGCGCAGGTGCGCGCCGAGGCCGGAGAGGCCGATCCGCCCGGCCGCTTCGGCGGCGGCGGCGCGCACTTCCCAATTGGCGCTGCCCAAGCCCCGCTTCACCGCGCGCTCCCCCGCCGGATGGGCAAAGGCGCCAAGCGCGCGCAGGTAGCGGGGGAGGGCAGGATCGTCGCTTTCGCTGCTCACCGCCAGGCTGGTGATCAGCGGCACCAAAGCATAATCGGCGGAGGCGGAAAGCGCCTCGATCGCCGACGCCTTGGCGCCGCCGGGTACGTCATTGTCAAGGATCAGTCCCTTGATCTCCTCCGGCCGGCGCGCGGCGATGTCGCGAAACAGGCCAACGGTGAGCATCGAATTTTCGCGGGTGCCGATGCCGAGCAGCTGCACCAGTTCACGGGCCGGGGGCGCACGGTCGAGCGCGGCGAGCGAGAGTGCCGCGGCCAAGCGGACGTCGGAGCTCCGGTCGCGCAGGGCGGCGAGGAGGCGCTCCACGGTTTTCTCGTCGGGAAACTCGGCCAAGGCTTCGGCGGCGGCGAGGCGGACTCGCGGCGAACCCGAGTTGAGGTGGTGACGAAGGCGTTCAGGCACGCCGAGGCGGGTTGCGGTTTCAACGAAGCGGTCGCGGTCGCTGCCGCGCACCATCTGGATGAGCTCGACGAGGAGGGTGGCCAACAGATCGCCGCGCCCGCCGGAGCGGAGCTTGCCCTGCGAGCGGCTGCCAAGCAGCAGCGGCACGAGCCGCTTCTTCTCCTGCTCCCGCGCCTGGCCGGTCCAACCCAGCACGAGGCGGGCAAGGAGCAGCGAAAACATGATCAGCAATGCGACCGACGCGATTCCCAAGGACAGGAACCACAAGGCCGCAAGGCCGCTCAAAAGCGCCAGCCGAGGCCGAGGCCGATCTGCAGCCGGTCCGATCCCTGCTCCCGGTCCTCATGGGCGAGCGAGAGGCGGAGAGTACGGCGGTCGTCGACGTCGTAGGACAGGCCGCCGAACAGGGAGAAGGTGTCGACCACCACGCCTTCGCTGACGTCCGGCGCGTCGGCGATGCCGGCGAACAGGCGCAGGCGCTCGGTGGCCATGTAGTCGCCGCGGCCGAGCCAGCCGCTGCGCCGCGTGCCGTTCTCGTCGAAGATGTTGATCCAGCGCGCGGTCGCCCAGGCACGGCCGCCGGCGAGATATTGCTCCACTCCCGGGGTCACCGTCTGAATATTGCCCGACTGGAAGCGTGCCTGCCGCGCGTCAATTGTAAGGGCGGTGGGATTGGCGCCGCCGCGCAGCCGGAGCGTGCCGCCCCCGCCGATCTGCCATTCGGGGCGGAAGTCGGCCCCGGGCGTTGCGCCGGCAAGCAGGTAGAAGCCGTTGCCGCCGGCCAGCCGCCGGTCGAGGCGAAGCTCGCCATAGGTGTCGGTGCGGCCGAAACGGCGGGAGACTTCCACTGTTGCGCCCAGTGCGGTGCCAGCGTCGAGCTGGTAGCGGAGCTGCGCCACACCTTCGCGCCAGTCCGGCTGCGCGTCGCCTTCGAGCGCCGAGTAACTGCCGTCGAGGTTAAGCTGCCAGCGGTAGCCCGCCGTGTCGCTTGCCTCGAGCGAGGCTCGCAGATCGGCGGCGTCGCGGTTGGCGGGGTTCACCGGCCCGAGCAGGGTGCGGGCGGCGGAAAGGTCGCCCCGCCGCTGCGCGACCCGGGCGAGGCCGATGCGGGCATCCTCGTAAGCCGGGGCGATCTCGAGGGTGCGGCGGAATGAGGCTTCGGCGGCCTTTAGGTCACCGGCAGCGAGCAGCGCTAGGCCAAGTTGCAAATGCGCGTCGGCGTTTGCGGGCTCGGTCGCCACCACCTGCCGGAGGAGGCTAATTGCCCGGCCGTTGTCGCCTGCCTGCCGCGCCGCAACGGCCTGCTCGTACGCGCTGGTCGGGGCAGAGGCCTCCGGCGGCGCGGCGGCGACCAGCGTGCATGCCAGCAGGCCGAGCAGCGCTCGCTTCACTGGCCGCTCCGGCCAAGCAGCCGGGCAAGCCGCGCCACAAGCTCCTCGGGAATGAAGGGCTTCACCAGATAATCGTTGGCGCCGAGTTCGAGCGCGGTGACGATGTCCTGCTCCTGCTTGCGGGCGGTGAGCATGATCACCGGAATGTCGGCAAGCGAAGCATCTTCGCGGATCTTGCGCAGCACCTCATAGCCGTCGATCACCGGCATCATCGCGTCGAGCAGGATTGCGTCCGGCCGCGTCTCCTGAAGACGCCGAAGCGCCTTGCCGCCATCCTCGGCGACCAGCACTTCGTAGCCGCGGCTTTCCAGCCGGTATTGAAGCAGATCGACGAGCAGGGGATCGTCGTCGCAGACCAGGATTTTCTTGGGTAAGCTCACGCCGGCACTTAGCCTCCAAATGATATGCGCGGGTTAGCGGAAAATCATTACCGTCCGCACCCCCAAGGGTAAATCGGTCGGCGCCCTGCGGTTCCGCACCAGCGGCCTGCTGGGGATCACCATGCGCCCAAACGACAAGTGCCCGGGCATCGCTGCCCGGGCACCCGCGTGACGATTGCTCGTCATCCCCCTTGAGATGTTCCGGCCCGCGCATTTTCCCACCTCGCTTGGGAAAACGGGGCCGAAGCCTCCCCGAACCAGGGCTGTTGCCGCCGTGTTCGTGCCTTTCGGTTAAGCGAGGGTTGCCGGATTGTCACGGCACTTCCAGAGACTTGTGGCAAAAACCTCATCCCCTGTGTCGGCTCGGCCACAGGGGCATGAAGCTGCCTTGTTCCCTCGCCGGTTGCCTAAGCGAGGGGCCACCCTTAGAGGCATTGGCACCTCGCCCCAACCGGACTGCCACACCCGATGCGCCTTTCCCGCTACTTCCTGCCCGTTACCAAGGAAACGCCGTCGGACGCGCAGATCGTCAGCCACAAGCTGATGCTGCGCGCCGGCCTTGTGCGCCAGACCGCCGCCGGCATCTATGCCTGGCTGCCGCTTGGCCTCAAGGTGCTGAACAAGATCGCGGCGGTGGTGCGCGAGGAGCAGGACCGGGCCGGCGCCGTCGAACTCCTCATGCCGACGGTGCAGTCGGCCGATCTGTGGCGCCAGTCGGGCCGCTACGATGCCTACGGGCCGGAGATGCTTCGCTTCCAGGATCGGCACGAGCGCGAAATGCTGTTCGGCCCGACCAACGAGGAAATGATCACCGCCATCTTCCGCGACGCGGCGAAAAGCTACCGCGACCTGCCGCGCACCCTCTACCACATCCAGTGGAAGTTCCGCGACGAAGTCCGCCCGCGCTTCGGCGTAATGCGCGGCCGCGAGTTCCTGATGAAGGATGCGTACAGCTTCGACATCGACGAGGCCGGGCTTCAGGCAAGCTACGAAGCGATGTTCGTTGCGTACCTGCGCACCTTTGCGCGGCTTGGATTAGTAGGCATTCCGATGGCTGCCGCCACTGGACCGATTGGTGGCGATCTCAGCCACGAGTTTATCATCTTAGCGGATACGGGCGAGAGCGAGGTTTATCTCGACCGCACGCTCGCCGCCGAAGGCGTAAAGAATGTTCTTACCTCCGGCGAGGACATCGATGGGGCTGAACTGGCAAACTATCGGAAACTGCTGTCCAGCAAGTACGCCGCCACCGACGAAAAACGCGACCTTGCTCGCGAGGCAGAACTGGGCGAGGACCTAATTGTTCGGCGCGGTATCGAGGTGGGGCACATCTTCGCCTTCGGGACGAAGTACAGCGCGTCGATGGGGCTGACGGTGCAGACCAAGGACGGCGGCCAGGTTCACCCGCAAATGGGCAGCTACGGCATCGGTGTTTCCCGCCTGATGGGCGCGATCATCGAGGCGAGCCACGACGACGCCGGCATCGTCTGGCCGGAAAGCGTCGCCCCGTTCACCGTCGGCCTGATCAACATGCGCGCCGATCATGAAGGCTGCGCGGCGGCGTCCGACGATCTCTACAAGCGCCTGACGCAAGTGGGCGTCGATACGCTCTACGACGACCGCGACGAACGCGGCGGCGCCAAGTTCGCGACCATGGACCTGATCGGTCTGCCCTGGCAGCTGATCGTCGGCCCAAAGGGCGTCGAGCGCGGGGTGGTCGAATTGAAGCGCCGCGCCACGGGCGAGCGCGAGGAACTCTCGATCGAAAGCGCGCTCGCGAGGCTCACGGCATGAGGCTTCTGCAAATGAGCAGTGTTCGTTCGTCCCGAGCGAAGTCGAGGGGCGCACACGAGGACTCGGTGCCGGCGCACCTCGACTTCGCTCGGTACGAACGGAGTCTGGTTCCGGGTGGAGAGCAGCGGGCATGATCCTTAACCGCTACGAACGGATGATCGCCAAGCGCTATCTGCTTCCGGGCAAGGGCGAAGGCTTCATCTTCCTGGTGGCCTCGATCAGCCTGGTCGCCGTTGCGCTCGGCGTTGCCGCCTTGATCGTGGTGATGAGCGTGATGAACGGCTTTCGGGCCGAGCTGTTCGACAAGATCGTGGGGCTGAACGGCCATGCGGTGGTGCAGGGCTATGGCGGCCGGTTGGAGAATTGGCAGCAGATCGTAGACCAGGCGCGCAAGACCCCCGGCGTCACCGAAGCGGTGCCGCTGATCGAGCAGCCGTTGATGGCGAGCTATTCCGGCCGCGTCGAAGGCGTGCTGGTGCGCGGCATGCAGCGCAAGGACATCCTGGCCAACAAGACGCTGCAGGGGAAGGTCCATTCCGGCGCGCTCGAGCGGCTCCAGCCGGGCTCAAACACGGTCGCCATCGGCGCCCGCTTGGCGGAAGCGCTGGGCGCACGGGTCGGCGGCGAGATCAGCCTGATCAGCCCGGAAGGCCGCACCACGCCGTTCGGAACGGTGCCGCGTATCGTCTCCTACACCGTCGCCGCCATCTTCGAAGTCGGCGTGTACGATTACGACAAGGCGTTCGTGATCATGCCGATCGAGGATGCGCAAACCCTGCTGATGCTCGGCGACGCGGTCGGCATGGTGGAGGTGCAGACGGTGGACGCCGACAAGGTCTCCGAAATCCTCGCGCCGCTCTCCGCGACGGTCAGCGGGCAGGGGGTGATCGCCGACTGGCGAAGCCTCAACAGCTCGCTGTTCGAAGCGCTTCAGGTGGAGCGGGTAGCGATGTTCGTGGTGCTGTCGATCATCATCCTGGTCGCGGTGTTCAACATCCTTTCGTCCCTGATCATGCTGGTCCGCGCCAAGACCCGCGACATCGCCATCCTGCGCACCATGGGCGCGTCGCGGCAGGCGATGATGTAGATCTTCATGACCGTGGGCGTCAGCATCGGCTCGCTCGGCATCCTCCTCGGCCTGATCCTGGGCGCGATCTTCCTCTTCTTCCGCCAGTCGGTGGTGAACTTCATCCAGTTCGTCACCGGGCAGAACCTGTGGGAC
>DASVUO010000236.1:0-2767 GCA_036386995.1 Allosphingosinicella sp.
CGAAACGGCGGTGGCGATCGGCATCGTTGTCAACGAACTCGTCACCAACGCCTGCAAGCACGCTTTCCCCAACGGCAGCGGCACGATCCGGGTCCGCGCGGTTCGCGAGGATGAGGGGGCCGCGCGGATCGAGGTGGCCGACGACGGCCGCGGCTTTACCCCCGCTAAGATGCGCGCCGGCGGGCTCGGAACGCGGCTGGTCTCCGCCTTCGTCCAGCGTGTGGAGGGGAAGAGCGAAGTGCGTTCCTCGCCGGCCGGCACCGTGCATTCGATCCTGGTGCCGCTGCGCTGATGCGCGAGTATAGCGCGGGCATCATCCTCTACCGCCGCGGCGCCCAAGGGCTCGAGGTGCTGCTCACCCACCCCGGCGGACCGTTCTGGCGCAACAAGGACGCCGGCGCCTGGATGATCCCGAAAGGGGGGGTCGAGGAGGGCGAAGACGCGGCCGCCTGCGCGCTTCGAGAGTTCGAGGAGGAACTCGGCACGCGGCCGGAAGGCACGCCGCGCCCGCTCTGCCGCATCCGGCAGAAGGGCGGCAAGTGGGTCGAGGCCTTCGCGCTGGAGGGCGATCTCGACGCCGACGCCATCGTCAGCAACCTGTTCGAGATCGAAGTGCCGCCGCGCAGCGGCCGCTTTCGCTCCTATCCGGAGGTCGACCGCGCCGCCTGGTTCACCATGGAGGCGGCGCGGGCGATGATCCTGCCGAGCCAGATGCCGATCCTCGACGCGCTCGAAGCCTCGCTCTAGCCGGCGTCGAACAGGCCCGCATGCCGGCGCGGCTGGGAGCGGTGATATTGCTTGGGCGCGTGGACGGAGGCACCGAGCACGGCGGCGGCGTGCCACGGCCAGCGCGGGTCGAACAGCATGGCGCGGGCAAGCGCGACTGCGTCCGCGTCTCCGGTGCCGACGATCGCTTCCGCCTGCTCGGCCTCCGTGATCATGCCGACGGCAATGACGGGAATGCCGACCGCTTGCTTCACCGCACGGGCAAGCGGCACCTGGTAATTCGGGCCGACCGGGATCTTCTGCGCGGGCGTGAGGCCTCCGCTTGAAACGTGGATGCCTGCGCAGCCGCGCGCCTCCAGCGCCTTGGCAAAGGCGATGGTGCCTTCCACGTCCCAGCCGCCTTCTGCCCAGTCCGTGCCGGAGACACGAACGGTGACCGGTCGGTCGGCGGGAAAAGCAGCCCGGACAGCGTCAAACACTTCCAACGGGAAGCGCATGCGGTTTTCGAGGCTGCCGCCATATTGGTCCTCGCGGCGGTTGGAAAGCGGCGAGAGGAATTGGTGGAGGAGATAGCCGTGGGCTGCGTGGATCTCGACCAGGTCGATGCCGAGCCGCGCCGCGCGGCGGGCAGCTTCGGCGAAGCCGTCGCGCAGGCGGGCGAGGCCGTCCTGGTCCAGTGCCAGCGGCGGGTTCTCACCCTCGGCGAAGGGCAGCGCCGAAGGGGCGACCGTTTGCCAGCCGGTAGGTTCGTCCGGCCCAATCTGGGCGCCGCCTTCCCACGGAACCCGCGTCGAAGCCTTGCGGCCGGCATGGGCGAGCTGGATGCCGATCGGCATCGGCGAATGGCGGCGCACGCCTTCGAGCACCCGCGCCAGTGCCGCTTCGTTGGCGTCGGACCAGAGGCCGAGATCGTCGGGCGAGATGCGCGCGTCCGCGGTGACGGCGGTCGCTTCCAGGATGAGCAGACCTGCCCCCGAGTGCGACAGGGTGCCGAGGTGCATCAGGTGCCAGTCGGTCGCGTTGCCGTCGCCGTCCGCCGAATATTGGCACATCGGAGCAATGACGATGCGGTTGGGGAGGGTAAGGCCGCCGAGCTGGAGCGGCGCGAAGAGTTTGCTGGCCAAGGTTGCCTCGCTTGCGGGTGAAGCGGGCAGGTGGCGTCGCCGGCCTAGAAGCGCAAGGTGCCTTCCAGCACGGTGACGCAGGCGCCGCCGAGAACCACGCGTTCTCCGGCGCGGCGGCAGTGGACATGGCCGCCGCGGCGGCTGGCCTGGAAGGCGGTGAAGCTGTCGCGGCCGAGACGCTCGCTCCAGAACGGCGCAAGCACGGCATGGGCGGAGCCGGTCACCGGATCCTCGTCCACGCCCCAGGCCGGCACGAAGACGCGGCTTACCACGTCCGTACTGTCACGCGGCGCGGTGACGATGGCCATGAGATCGATGCCGGCGAGCCGCGCCATGTCCGGCTGGCAGGCCCGGACGGCGGCTTCGTCAGAGACGAGAATGATTGCGGTGGCTTCGGCGCCCTTGGTGGATAGGAACACCTCCGCTTGCGGCAAGCGCAGGGCGGCGAGGAGGTCGGGCTGCTCGGCCGGGGCGACCAGCGTCTCCGGGAGGTCAAGCTCGTAGCCGGCAACGCCGCGCCGCACTTCCAGCACGCCCGCCTTGCGGGTGCGGAAGCGAACCTCGGAGCGGTCGCCGATCAGCACATGGCCGCTGGCCAAGGTGGCGTGGCCGCAGAGCGCCACTTCGGTGGTCGGCGTGAACCAGCGCAGTTCGTAATCCGCGTCGCCGGTCGCGTCGGGCACGGTGAAGGCGGTTTCGCTGAGGTTGTTCTCCTCGGCGATGGCCTGCATCACGTCGTCCGGCAGCCAGGCGTCGAGCGGCACCACGGCGGCCGGGTTGCCGGTGAACGGGCGGTCGGCAAAGGCGTCGACCTGAACGAGGCGCAGTTCGGGCATGTTTTTCAGTGCTCCGGGCGGGGGGACAGGTTGGTTTCGGCGAGGAGGTTGCCGGGCTGATCGACCTGGCCCTCCGGATCG
>DASVUO010000237.1:0-5059 GCA_036386995.1 Allosphingosinicella sp.
GTTCACCAGGCCGGCTGCCGCCGCTTCGGCGTCACCCTCGGGCCCGACGCCAACGCCTTTCACCGCGACCACCTGCATTTCGACATGGGCCAAGGCCCAGATTGCCGCTAAGGGGCTCCCCATGACTGAAATCGTACCCCCCGACCGCGTGTTTCCGCGCGCCCGCGAAGAAGCCGAACATGCCAACCAGCCGACGCCTGCGCCGCAGACCGGCGACGCGGCCTATCGTCTCGCGTTCCAGGACATGGACTTCCTGCTGCGCGAGGACCTTCGGCCCGTCCGCTTCCAGCTCGAGCTGCTGAAGCCGGAGCTGTTGCTCGACGAAGCCAAGATCGCGTCGACCTTCGTGTTCTACGGATCGGCGCGCATTCCAGAGCCGGAGAAAGCTGAAGCACTTCTCGCCGCCGCCGTCACCGACCGGCAGAAGCTGATCGCCGAGCGCCTGCACGCCAAATCGCATTATTATAACGAGGCGATGGCGCTGGCGAAGATGTGCTGCCGCGTCGATAAGGATGCCGAGGGCTGGCGCCACTTCGTGGTCTGTTCCGGCGGCGGTCCGTCGATCATGGAAGCGGCCAATCGCGGCGCGATGGAAGCAGGTGCGGAGTCGATCGGCCTCAACATCGTGCTCCCGCACGAGCAGATGCCGAACCCGTACGTGACCCCGTCGCTGTCCTTCCAGTTCCACTATTTCGCGCTTCGGAAGATGCACTTCCTGCTCCGTGCCCGCGCCGTGGCGGTGTTCCCCGGCGGCTTCGGCACGTTTGACGAAATGTTCGAGCTTTTGACGCTGATCCAGACCGGCAAGGTGAAGCCGCTGCCGATCCTGCTGTTCGGGCGGGAATTCTGGGATCGGGTCGTGAATTTCGAAGCGTTGGTGGAAGAAGGCGTGGTGTCCGAAAAGGACCTCGACCTGTTCCAGTACGTCGAAACCGCCGATGAAGCCTGGGAGCGCATCTGCGCCTGGTATAAGAACGACGATCACCTCGCGGCCGTCGGGCAGTAAACGGGCGCGATCCTCCCTTTTCAGGGGAGGATCGGCGAGCGGCCTTGCTCGTACTCGGCGATGAAGGCATCGACGGGTGTCGCGGCGATCTCATCCGCGAGCACGTCTTCCGCGACATCCTCCCAATGCTTCAGGCGAAGGCAGGATTTGCCCATGTCGAGCTTCTTGCCCGCCGCCCTCCATCGCGCCTTAAAGCGCTCGGTCCGCTCCGCCGAGGCGTGGACGCAGTTCAGATACAGCGCGATATGGTTCTTCTGCGCGGCAAGCGCCGCGTAGAGGAGCGGCTGCTTGTTGTAGGTGTCGCGGTAGCGGGACAGCGGCACTTCCCAGCCGATCATCCCCCTGCTCATCCGCTCCTCGTAGCCCGGCGGGAGGTGCGCGTTGACCAGCGCGCGCAGGCGCGACACCAGATCGGCGCGCTCGGGCGGAAGCTCGGCGATGTAGGCGTCGGGGGTGGCGGCCGTGCTGCTCACCACCTCCCAAAATCCCTTACTTCTTGGTCTGCTCGGAACGACCCGCGGCGGTCGGAGCGCCTTCGCCGGTGACGCTGCGGCCGGGGCTCGTCGCGGCCTGCGTTTCGTTCAGCACCGGCTCGTTCTCGCCCTTGTCGCCGGCGGCGCGCTGATCGCCCGCTTCGGCGGCGGCGGCGGCCGGCGAGGCCGGGGCAGCGCCTGCGGCCGGCGCCGCGGGAAGCGGCATCGGGCTGTCGCTTTGCGTGTTCAGATACGCGAGCAGGTTCGCGCGGTCTTCGGCCTTGCCCAGGCCGGCGAAGGTCATCTTGGTGCCGGGGGCGAAATCGCGCGGCGACTTCAGCCAGGCGCTCATCGACTCCCAATCCCAATTGCCGCCCTTGCCGGAAAGCGCCGGCGAGTAAGCGAAGCCGGCGGCGTGCTTGCCGATCGGCGCGCCAAGCACGCCCCACAGGTTCGGGCCGGTGCCGTTCGGGCCGCCCTTGGCAACGGTATGGCAGGCGGTGCACTTCTTGAACACGCCTTCGCCCTTGGCGGCATTCGCGCCGGCGAGCAGGGCCGCGATCGGCTGTTCGGCTTCCCCACCGCCGCCGCCTTCGCCTTCAAGAACGACGCCCTCGATCGGGTAGCCCATCTTCTCCGGCCGCTCGCCATGGAACATTTCCGCGGTGACGATCGAGGCGCCAAGGGCGACAATGCCCGCGCCGAGCACCCAGCCCGCAATCGTGTTGCTGCGATTGTCCATGCCGTATCCAAGCCTCCTGGGGCGCGCGAAGGAGCCGCGCGAGTGGGAATTCGGCTGCCCCTTTAAGCGGGGCGTGGCGGCGGGGCAAGCGGGTGAAGCGGCGCTAACCGTCTAGCCAGTACTTCAACAGCGTGTGGGCGATTGCGTAAGGCGGCGGGGCGAGGAAGCGCGCGCCTTCGTCGCCCCGAAAGGCGGCTGCGACTTCGTGGCGGCTCGCCCAGAAGGCGTCCTCCAGCTCGTTGCGGTCGAGCACGATCTCCGCCGACGCGGCGCGCGCGGTGCAGGCGATCATCAACTGGCCCGGGAACGGCCAGGGCTGGCTCGCGACGTAGCGGACGTCGCTTACGTCGATACCGGCTTCTTCCTTGAGCTCGCGGGCGACCGCTTCCTCAACCGATTCGCCCGGCTCGATGAAGCCGGCGAGCGCGGAATAACGGCGCGGCGGATATTGCGGCTGGCGGCCGAGCAGGATGCGGCCATCATGCTCGGCGATCATGATCACCACCGGATCGACCCGCGGGAAATGTTCGGCAGAGCAGGCCGGGCAGCGCCGCCCCCAGCCGGCGCGATAAGGCGCGCTCGCCTGCCCGCACATCGCGCAGAAGGGGTGGCGCGCGTGCCATTCGAGCAGGCTTCGAGCGCCACCCCAAATCGCCGCGTCGGCGGGCGCCATTCGGTCAAGGAGGCCGAACATCGCCCAGGCCCGCTGGCCCATGGGTGCCGGGACGAGCGGCGCAAAGAGCGGAGTGCCTTCACGCAGGCCAAGAAAGATGAGCGCCGCTTCCGGTGCGTTAAGCGGGTCCCACAGGATGCTGCCGCCTTCGTCCAGGACCGGGTCCAATCCATCGAGCCGAAGGAGCCGGGCCTCGGGCCGCGCGGCAAGCTCGGCAATCTTGCCGACGTCCAGACGGAGGTTGTCGGCGCGATCGAGATCGGCGCCGGTGAAGCCGACCAAGCTGCTCACAGCCGTGCCCCTGCCGCTTCGAACGGCAAAGTTCCTCGCCACTCCCTCCCACGCGCCGCGAGCCGTGCGAACAAGGTTGGAAGTCCCGCCTCCCCCAATTCGGGGATGGGATGCCACAGCCCCTCCGGAGCCTCGCCTTCCGCCTCCGCGCAGAGCAAGCGCATGTTTAAAGTGAAGTGGGTGAAAACATGGTCGACACTCCCCGCCTCCCGCCACGCAGCCTTGGCCGGCGGCGCATCGGTGGGGAGCGCGAGCATGCCGCCGAGCAAGCCCTTCGCGGGCCGGCGAACCAGAAGGACCCGCTCGTCGCGCTCAAGCCACCAGGCGGTGCCTTCGCGCTTCGGCTTCGGCGCCTTGGCGGCTTTCACCGGATAACACGCCCCCTCCCCCGCTTTGCCGGCAGCGCAAAAAGCGAGCAGCGGACAGCGCGGGCAATCGGGCGCGCGCGGCGTGCAGATGGTGGAGCCGAGATCCATCATCGCCTGCGCGAGATCGCCCGCGCCCTCGGCGGGCGTAATCGTGTCGGTGAGTTCGTACAGCCGCTCCCGCGAGCCGGGCAGCGGTTCCTCCACGGCAAACAGGCGCGAGACCACCCGCTCGACATTGGCGTCCACCACCACGGCGCGGCGACCAAAGGCGATCGCGGCGATCGCGGCGGCGGTGTAGCGGCCGATGCCGGGGAGCTTGCGAAGCGCCTCCTCCGTGTCCGGAAAGCGCCCGCCGCTCGCTGCCACGTCCCGGGCGCAGGCTACCAGATTGCGAGCGCGGGCGTAGTAGCCGAGGCCTGCCCAAGCGGCCATCACCTCGGCTTCTTCCGCCCCTGCAAGCGCCTCCACCGTCGGCCACCGCGCGGTGAACTTCTCGAAATAGGGCTTCACGGCCGAAACGGTGGTCTGCTGAAGCATGATTTCGGACAGCCAGACGCGGTAGGGATCCGGCATCTCACCGGCTTCCGCGCGCCAGGCAAGCCGCCGTTTATCCACAATATACCAGCCCAAGAGGGCACAAGACGCATCGACGGCCATGGCCCGCTATGCCATGCTCCTCGCCATGGGCAAACCGGGCGGAACGACGAAAAAGCAGGTGGATGCGCCGCGCGGCAAACGCGCCCGCGCCGTGTCCGAACTGCTGCCGTCGGTCGGCGGCGCCGCCTTTCGCCGCTTCGGCTTTGTGCAATCGTCGGTGGTCAGCCGGTGGCGGGAACTCGTCGGCGACCGCTACGCCGGCGTGTCTTCGCCGGAATCGATCCGCTTTCCCGCCGGCAAGCGTTCGGGGGGCGTTTTGACCCTGGTGGTGGAGGGCGCCCATGCGCCGATGATCCAGCATGTCGCGCCGGTGATCGTTGAACGGGTCAACCGCTTCTTCGGCTATGCGGCGGTCGAGCGGGTGCAGTTCAGGCAAGGCCTGGTTAAGCTTGCCCGCGCCAAGCCCCGCCCGGCACCGCCTTCTCTTCGGCCGATCCCGGCCGATCTCGGCGATTCGCTGCGCGAGATCGCCGATCCGGAGCTTCGGCTCTGCCTTGAAGCGCTTGCGCGCGGCGTGGCCGGAAGCCAAGGAAAGGGCAGCGGCACGTCCACCGTGCCGATCCCGGTCGTGGGCAGGATTGGAGACGTAAAGAAATGAAGGCTTATCGGATCAGCGCGGCGGCGGTTCTTGCGCTTGCGATTGCAGGCTGCGGCGACGACGCGACGGGCGGCGCCAACTCAACGGCAGCCGCCAATTTCCAGGTCGAGCAGATCGCAGCGCCAAATGGCGGCGATTGGACCCAGACGGTCAGCGCCACGCCGGCCGGCGGCTTTCTGATGGGCAATCCGGCCGCCAAGGTGAAGCTGGTCGAATATGGCTCCATGACCTGCGGCCACTGCGCCGCCTTT
>DASVUO010000238.1:0-6421 GCA_036386995.1 Allosphingosinicella sp.
TGATCGGCGTGTAGAGCTGCACCCAGGGGTAGCGGTCGGCAAAGGCGGCGGCGTAGGTGGCGAAGAGCTGGGGGAAGTCCGGGTTCTGGAAATTGCCGATCCAGTCCGGAACGCCGAAGTGGCACAGGTCCATGATGGGAATGAGGTTGCGCCGCTTCATCTCGGCGAGCGTGACGTCGGCGAACTCCCAATCGTAGAGGCCTGGCCCGCGCAAGGTGGTGTGCAGCGGCGGGCCGTAGCGCAGGAACTGGATGCCGATTTCTTCCACGCAGTCGAAGTCGGTGCGCCAATGGGTGTAGTGGCCGCACGCCTCCATCTGGTCGACGCGCGTTCGGCCGTTGTTAATTGTCGGGATGCTGTTTTCGATCCCGGTCGCGAACATGAAATTGGCTATGACGCCCTCCCGTGGCAATTCGCTCTTTGCGTGGCGATTTAGCGCGCGGGCGAAGCAGGCGCCACCCGCGCGAGGCGCTTCCCCTGTCAAACAGCGGCGGCGCGATAAGTTTCACACGGGAGCCTTGCGAAGCGTTGGCGGTTAGGAAAGGAAGCGGCGAGGGGAAGAGGACAGGGCATGGGCTGGGCTGAAGGTTTCGTGGCGGTCGACTGGGGCACAACCAACCGCCGCGCCTATCGCATCGGCGCGGACGGCGCGCTGCTCGATGAGATGGAAGACGATCGCGGCATCCTGTCGGTCGGCGAGGGCGGCTTCGACGCCGCGGTGGCGGAGATACGGGCGCGGATGGGCGACCTGCCGATGCTGCTCGCCGGCATGATCGGATCGAATCGCGGCTGGGTCGAGGCGCCGTACGCGCCGTGCCCCGTGGGCCTGCCGGAGCTTGCCCAGCGCGTGAAGTGGGTGGTGCCGGGGCGGATCGGCATCGTGCCCGGCGTCTCCGACCTTGACGGTGACGCTGCCGACGTGATGCGCGGCGAGGAGGTGCAGATCCTCGGCGCCTTTGCGGAAGGGATTGTGGGGGCGGACGCGGTGATCTGCCACCCCGGCACGCACAATAAGTGGATCAGGCTGGAGGACGGGCGGATCACCTCGTTCCGCACCGTGATGACCGGCGAGCTGTTCAACCTGCTCAAAGGGCAGAGCATTCTGTCCGACCTCCTCGCTCTCCCCGCAGGGCCAGGCGCGGCTTTCGAAGCGGGCGTGCGCGCAGGCTTGGAAGGGGAGGTGCTGACGGCCGAACTGTTCGCGGTGCGCGCGCGGGTGCTGCTCGGCAAGGCGGCGCGGGAGGATGCGGCTTCCTTCACCAGCGGCCTGCTGATCGGCGCGGATCTCCGCTTCGGCCTGAAGTTCGCGGGCGCGGGGGAGATCGTCGTGATGGCGCGGCCGGAGCTAACCTCCTTGTTTGCCAACGCAGCCGCCGTCGCGGGTCGGCAGGTGCGAGAAATCGATGGCGAAACCGCCTTCCTTGCCGGTGTGCGCCACCTTGCGGAGCTTGTGCAATGACACCCAGCGAAATCCTGAAGTCACGCCTCACCGAATGCCCGCTCGTCGCGATCATCCGCGGAGTCACGCCGGACGAAGCGGAGGCGATCGGCGCCGCGCTTTGGGAGGCGGGGATCAGGATCGTCGAGGTGCCACTCAACTCGCCCGATCCGTTCGCGAGCATCAAGCGGTTGGCGCGGTCTCTTGGTGACAGAGCGTTGGTCGGGGCGGGTACGGTGCTCGACCCCGCTGATGTCGCGCGGGTGAAGGATGTCGGCGGGCAGGTGGTCGTGTCGCCCAACACGCACGCGCCGGTGATTGAAGCGGCCGTGGCCGCCGGTATGGTCTCGCTGCCCGGCTATTTCACGCCGTCCGAAGCCTTCGACGCGATCCGCGCCGGCGCGACCGGGCTCAAGCTCTTTCCCGCGGAAGGCGCGAGCCCTGCGGTGTTCAAGGGACAGCGGGCGGTGCTTCCCAAGGACCTGCCGGTGTTCGTGGTCGGCGGTGTGAAGCCTGACACGATGCAGTCGTGGCTGGACGCGGGCGCCGACGGATTCGGACTCGGCGGCGGCCTCTACGTCCCCGGGCAGAGCGCGGAGGAGACCTCCGCCAAGGCACGCGCGTACGTGGAAGGGCTCGGGAAACGATGACCAAGCACCGCATCGCAATCGTCGGCTTCGGCAAGATCGCGCAGGACCAGCACGTCCCCTCGATCGCCGCGAACCCCGCCTTCGAGATCGTCGCAACGGTCAGCCGCTCGGGCAGCAGCCCAAGCGCCATCCCGGCCTTCGGAAGCGTCGGCGAGATGCTCGCCGCCGATCTCGGCGTGAACACGGTGGCGATCTGCACCCCGCCATCCGTACGCTACGATGTCGCGCGCGAATGCCTTGAGGCCGGGCTCCACTCTCTGCTCGAAAAGCCGCCGGGCGTAACGCTTGGCGAGTGCGAGGAGCTTGCGCGGCTTGCGCAGGAGAAAGGCCTCACCCTCTTCACCACCTGGCACGCCCAATACAATCCCGCCGTCGCCGCCGCCGCCGAGCGGCTGAAGGGCAAGCGGATCGCCGCCATGCGGATCGTGTGGCGGGAGGATGTGCGCAAGTGGCATCCGGGCCAGCAATGGATTTGGGCGCCCGGCGGCTTCGGCGTCTTCGATCCGGGCATCAACGCCCTCTCCATTGCAACTAAGATTTTTCCCGGCGCCCTGATCCTGCGCGACGCTGAGCTTCTGTTCCCAGCGAACCGGGACACGCCGATCGCCGCCTCGCTCGGTTTCGCAAGCCCTGCGGCGTCAGGCGCACTCTCGGCCCAATTCGACTGGCGGCACAGCGGCGGCGAGGCTTGGACGATCGAGATCGAACCCGAAGACGGGCCGCCGCTCCTGCTCGCCGACGGTGGCTCCAGGCTGCTGGTCGGCGGCGTCGAGGAAGTGGCGCATGGCGAAGGCGAGTATCCCGCGATCTACGCCCACTTCGCTGATTTACTGGCCCGAGACGCGAGCCATGTCGATCTGACGCCGCTTCGGCTCAGCGCCGATGCCTTCCTGCTCGGCAAGCGGGTGCAGGTCGAAGCGTTCGAGGATTAAGGCGTCGCGCGTCGGCGCTGCTCGATGACACGCCGATAGCCGTCGACCAGCGCCTGGTTGACCGCGTCCCATCCGTATCGGCGGGTCGCTTCCGAGCCTGCTTGCCCAGCGGCTAAGCGCGCCGTTTCGTCGTGGCAGTAAGCCGCAAGGGCGTCTGCGAACCCCTCCAGATCGTCCGGCCGGACCAGTCGGCCTGTCACCCCGTCAGCGACGAGGCTGGCGCTGCCGGTTGCCATGGCAGCCACTACGGGCAGCCCAGCCGCCATCGCCTCAAGCGTCACGTTGCCGAACGTCTCGGTGACCGACGGGTTGAACAGCATGTCCATCGACGCAACCGCGCGGCCGAGGTCCGGACCTTCCTGGAAGCCCGCGAACACCGCCTGCGGCAAGCGGCCCTGGAACCACTCGCGCGCCGGGCCCTTGCCCACGACCAGCACCTTGTGCCTCACGCCGCGCGCGGCGAGGCGGTCGACGGCGTCGGAGAAGACATCGAGACCCTTTTCCATCACCAGCCGCCCGACAAAGCCGACCACGGGCATGTCGTCCTCGATGCCGAAGCTTCGCCGCCAGTCGAGGTCGCGGCGGCCGGCATTGAACACGGCCGTGTCGATGCCGCGCGTCCAGATGCCGACGTCGCGGTTCATGCCCTGCGCGCGAAGCAGCTCGGCCATCGACTCCGACGGCGCGAAGATCGCGTCGCAGCGCTGGTAGAAACGTCGTAAAATGCCTTCGATCACCGGCTCCGCGAAGCGCAGGCCGTAATAGCGCAAATATGTCTCGAAGCGCGTGTGGACGGAGGCGACCACCGGCACCCGCCACTTGCGCGCAAGCTTCAGCGCGCTGTGGCCGAGCACGTCTGGGCTGGCGATATGGACAATATTAGGCGCGAAGGCGCGGATATCGTCGCGCACCGCGGCTCGGATGCCGAGCGGGAATTTATATTCCGGGCGGCGCGGAATGGCGCAGGAGGGGATGTGGACCACCTCGCCCATCGGCGGCAGCGCCGGCTTCTCAACCGTGGGCGAATAGATCCGCACGGCCGCGCCCTGGCGAAGCAGATACTCCACCAGCCGGTTCAGCGCCTGGTTGGCCCCGTCCCGAACATAATTGTAGTTGCCGCTGAACAGGGCAATGCGCAGGCCGCTGGCGTCCATGGCGGGCGCATAGCTTTGAAAGGCGGCGAGAAAAAGAAGGCGGTGGCGCGCCTCTGCTCAATCAGGCTTTGGCAGCTTCACCCGCGCCGAGGTGAAGGCCGCAATCACTTGCTCGAGGTCGGATCCGAGCTTGGCGCGCTTTGCGCTCGCCTCCGCCCGCCATTCGGCCTCGGGACGCTCGGACGGCTTGTACTTGCCGTCGCCCGACAGAACGATCTGGCGGCCGATAGTGCCGGGCGTTTTCGGCACTTCGCGGGCGCTGCCGTGAGTCAGATTATACTGCGTTTCTTCGAGGCCGCCCCGGCAGAGGAAGTCGAGGTCGCCAGCCGCATCGCGGCGGGGGGCGGTTTTCTGCTCAACCATGACCGCCACTTCCACCAAGGTGCGCTGCTCCTCGGGCGTGAGGGAGGCGATGAAGGGCCATACTTCCCGGTTCCAGCCGAGCAATTGCTCGCCGCGGTGCGCAGGTGCCGAGCGGTCGCCGCAGCGGGCGCCGTCGATGTTGATCGCCGCTTGGGCGTACAGCGTCATCATCGCCGCAGTTGTCCGCCACTCGCGCTTCGGCGCCTCGGGCATCTGTTCGGAGGCGCCCCACAGCAGCCGCGAATAGAGCATGGCGACGAACGCGGAATTGCCTTCAATCGTCCGGTTCTTCAGCCAATCGAGATCGGAGACGAGATCGGCCTGGCGCGATACCTCGCGGATGCGCGCGCCAAGCGTTAGGTAGTCATGCTCGGCGAGGAGCCGGTCGAGCTCCGCGGGCGCGTGTTCCGGCGAGACCTGATCCATCGGCACCGGTGCGGCAGGAGCGGGGGCTTGTCCGCCGAGAGCAGCCAGTGCCGCTGACAGGAATAGCAATGCCATGTCTTAGTTTCTCCCTTGTTCGCCGTCCTGGCCCTTGCGGATCTTGATCCGGATCACGGCCAGCGCGGGCAGGATCATCAGGGCGACGAGGAGGAGGGCGATTGCGGCCTTCATGAATGTACGTCCCTTTTAAGCAAAACGCCCCGCCGAACGAGTCCGGCGGGGCGCTTCGCATGTTCGGCTAAGCCTGAAGCTTAATCCTGCAGATACTCGCCGGCATCGGCGTCGGTGCCGTGGCCTTCAGGGGTCACCGCTGCGAGCGGATCGTCGCCGATCGCTGCTTCCGGACCCTGGGCGAGCTCGGCCGCATGTTCCTCTTCGGCGCTGTTCGGCGCGTAGAGGGCCTCCTGCAGCGAGCGATGCTGCGCGCGAAGCGCGGCGTCGCGGCTGGAGGCGGCGATGCGGAAGCGGTTCATGCCCGCGCCGGTACCCGCCGGGATGAGCCGGCCGACGATGACGTTTTCCTTGAGGCCATCGAGCGTGTCGATCTTGCCCTGCACCGAAGCCTCGGTCAGCACCCGGGTCGTTTCCTGGAAGGACGCGGCCGAGATGAAGCTGCGGGTCTGCAGCGACGCCTTGGTGATGCCGAGCAGAACCGGCTTACCTTCCGCCTTGCGCTGCTTGTTGGCGAGCTTGGCATTGGCTTCGTTCATTTCGCGAAGATCGACCTGTTCGCCGGCAAGCAGGGTGGTGTCCCCGCCGTCGGTGATTTCGACCTTTTGCAGCATCTGGCGAACGATCACCTCGATGTGCTTGTCGTTGATCTTCACGCCCTGGAGACGATAAACCTCCTGGATTTCCGAAACGAGATATTCGGCCAAAGCGACAACACCCAGTACTTCCAGGATGTCATGCGGATCGGGCGAACCGCCGATCAAATTGTCGCCGCGCTTCACGAAGTCGCCTTCCTGCACGTCGATCACCTTCGACTTCGGCACCAGATACTCGACCGGATCGCCACCGTCCTCGGGCACGATCGCGATCTTGCGCTTGGCCTTATAGTCCTTGCCGAAGGCGACGCGGCCGGAGACCTTTGCGATAATCGCATTCTCCTTCGGCTTGCGGGCTTCGAACAGTTCGGCCACCCGCGGCAGACCGCCGGTGATGTCGCGGGTCTTTGCGGCTTCGCGGGAAACGCGGGCAAGCACTTCGCCGCCCTGAACCCGCTGGCCGTCCTCGACCGACAGCATCGCGCCCGGAGCCAGCATGTAGCGGGCCGCTTCGCCGCTCTGCTCGTCGAGCAGGGTGACGCGGGGACGAAGGTCTTCCTTGGAACGCGCGGAGCCGCGGAATTCCGTAACGACGCGCTGAGCGATGCCCGTTGCTTCGTCGGTCTGTTCGGTGAGCGTCTTGCCCTCGACCAGATCCTGGAACTTCACGATA
>DASVUO010000239.1:0-5955 GCA_036386995.1 Allosphingosinicella sp.
GGACCCGAACATGTCGATGAACGGCATGGACGCGAACATGACCGGCAACATGGCGGGCTCGGCCGGCGGCGCGATGACCGACAACGGTTCGATGGACGCCAATGCGGCGATGGCGGTGGACGCCAACACCAATTCGCCCGACACCAACCTCGCCAACGGCCTTTAAGCCGAACACGCGAGGCACCGCGCTTTGCGTGGTGCGCGAAGGGAGCGCTTGCCGAAAGGCGGCGCTCTTTTTGCGTGTGGGGCCGCGATGGGCGCGCGGGTCCTTGTCATGTTGAGCGAAATCAATATGGACTAAAGGCCAGGGTGGGGACCCAGCGAGCCATGCGCCGCAACGGAGACGTGAATGGCCGACCCCGCCCCTGACCCCGGCAGCCTCGCCAAGGACAATGAGGCGCGCAAGTTCCAGCTGCTGGTGAGCGCGGTCACGGACTATGCGATCTACATGCTCGACCCCCAGGGGCGCGTGGCGACGTGGAATGCCGGGGCGGAGCGGTTCAAGGGCTACAAGGCAGACGAGATTATCGGCGAGCATTTCTCGCGCTTCTTCACGGCGGAGGACCAGGCAAGCGACCTCCCCGGCCGCGCGATGCGGATCGCGGCGCGCGAGGGGCGGTTCGAGGCGGAAGGCGTGCGGGTCAGGAAGGACGGGACGAACTTTTGGGCGCATGTTGTTCTTGACCCGATCCGCGGCGAGGACGGCACCCTGCTCGGCTTCGCCAAGATCACCCGCGACATCACCGCGCGCAAGGAATCGGAACGGGCGCTGAGGGACAGCGAGCGGCGATTCTCCATGCTGGTCAATTCGGTGGTGGATTACGCCATCTACATGCTCGATCCGATGGGCCACGTTGCGACCTGGAACGCAGGGGCGCGGCGGTTCAAGGGGTACGAATCGGACGAAATCATCGGCGACCATTTCTCCCGCTTCTTCACGCCGGAGGACCGCAAGGAAGGAAAGCCGGCGAGCATATTGCGCACCGCCGAAGCGGAAGGGCGCTTCGAATCGGAAGGCTGGCGGGTGCGCAAGGACGGCACGCGCTTCCTTGCCCACGTCGTCGTCGACGCGATCCGCGACGAGGAAGGCAGACTGGTCGGCTTCGCCAAGATCACCCGCGACGTCACCGATCGGCGCGAGGCGGACAGGGCCCTGTTCGCAAGCGAGCAGCGCTTCCGCCTGCTGGTCCAGGGCGTGCGGGATTATGCGATCTACATGCTCGACCGCGACGGCAACATCACCAACTGGAATGCCGGCGCGCAGGCGATCAAGGGCTATTCGGCGGACGAAATCATCGGCCAGCATTTCTCGCGTTTCTATACGGAGGAAGACCGGGCGCGGGGCGAGCCGGCGCGGGCGCTGACCACGGCGCTGACCGCAGGGAAATATGAGCGCGAGGCGCAGCGGGTGCGCAAGGACGGAACTTTGTTCTGGGCCAACGTCGTGATCGATCCGATCTACGACGAAAACGGCGCGCATATCGGCTTCGCGAAGATCACCCGCGACGTCACCGAAGCGCGGCGCCAGCGCGAGGAGCTGGAGGACGCGCGAAGCGCCGCCGCCCAGGCCAAGAAGCTGCAGGCCCTCGGCGAGCTGACCGGCGGCATCGCCCACGATTTCAACAATCTGCTGACGGTGATCGCCGGATCCACCGACATCCTGCTGAAGCGGCCGGACCTGCCGGAGGAGCGGCGGCGGCGCTACCTGGAGGCGATCGCCGAAACGACGCAGCGGGCGACGACGCTGACCAGCCATCTCCTTGCCTTCGGGCGTCGGCAGCCGATCCGCGCGGAAGTGATCGATCTCCATGTTCGGCTCGACGCCTTGTCCGAGGTGCTCGCGCGAACGATCGGCAGCCGGATCACCGTGTCGCTCGATCTTGCGGCAAGCAATGCGCGGGTCGAGGTCGACCCGGCAGAACTCGAGACCGCGATCATCAACGCGACCTTCAACGCGCGCGACGCGATGCCGGAAGGCGGCGCGCTGACCATTGCGACGGCGGACGTGGCGGAGGGCGAGGACGGCATGCTCGCCATCGCCATTCGCGACACCGGCACCGGAATGCCGAAGGACGTGCTCGAACGCGCGTTCGAGCCGTTCTTCACCACCAAGCCGGTCGGCAAGGGCACAGGCCTCGGCCTCTCCCAAATCCACGGCTTCGCGGCGCAGGCCGGCGGCCGGGCGGAGGTGGATTCGGTGGAGGGGGAAGGCACCACCGTGCGCATCCTCCTTCCCCGTTCGATCAAGAAGCTCGCCGCCGCGGCGGACGAGCGCGACGCGGCCGCGCTTCCCCAAGGCCTCAAGGTGCTGCTGGTCGAGGACAATGAACAGGTGCGCGCCTTTGCGGCCGACATGCTAGGCGAGCTGCATTGTGGCGTGGTGACGGCAAAGGACGGGCAGGAGGCGCTGGCGCTCCTCGAGCGGGAGCCGGTGGACCTGGTGTTCACCGATGTGGTGATGCCGGGGATCAGCGGGCTGGAGCTGGCGCGGTCGCTGCGAGAAAGCCACCCGGACCTGCCGGTGGTGCTCGCCACCGGCTATAGCGAGGAAACGGTGGCAAGCTCCGCGTCCGGCTTCGAAATTGTCCGCAAGCCCTACGATGCGCACGCTGTCAGCGGCGCGCTGGCCACGGTCCTGGCGCGCGCGCAGGGCCGCGCCGCTTAGCTAATCCGCTCAAAAGCGAGAGAATTCGTCAGGCAAATTGCGCTTTTGCAGATGCCAAAACGAACAAGTATTCGCTCCACTTCCACGGTTAACGGAAAAATCATTATCCGGGGTTAGCGTTATCGGCTCCTGAAGCAGCCTGTGGGGGGCGCGTGACGAGCAAAGCTTTCGCTACCCGGCTGCTGCCGGCTATTCTCTTGGGGCTGACCACGTCCTGCGTTCCGGCAATGGCGAAGTCGCTCGGCGGCGAAGCGTCGCAAGCCCGGACGATCCGGCTGCCGTTCCACATCTCGGAGCTTCTGTTCGCCGACACCGGGATCAGCGGCCAGCGCAACAAGGGCGCGGCGCCTTACCGTCCGCTTGAGCGCGATGCCGCAAGCCGAGCGCGGGCGCTGCAATGCCTTACCGCCGCAGTCTACCACGAAGCGCGTTCGGAAGGGCTTCAAGGCCAGCGGGCGGTGGCGCAGGTGGTGCTGAACCGCGCCCGCCATTATGCCTATCCGTCCAGCATCTGCGGCGTCGTCTTCCAGGGCCCGCTGCGCGCCGGCGGCGGCTGCCAATTCACCTTCACCTGCGACGGTTCGATCCGGCGCCGCCGCGACGAGGCGGCGTGGCAAAAGGCCAGGGCGGTCGCCGAGGCGGCGCTTGGCGGTTATGTTGAGGAAAGCGTCGGCTGGGCGACGCATTACCACACCAATTATGTAAGCCCGTCATGGGGCGCCAAGCTCGTCCGGGTCGAGATGCTCGGCGACCATATCTTCTACCGCATGCCGGGCGCGGCCGGCGCGCCGGCAGCCTTTGTGCGCCGTTCGGCAAGCCTTGAACCCGACATTCCCGGAACCGCAAAAACATCTACGCAGCCGGCCGTGCGCGTCGCGGCGCGGGCGCGAACCACGTCCTTGAAGGAGGCCCTTCGTGGCGCTTTTTAAATATGCCAATCGCCTTCAACAGGCGAAGCATTCCTCCTTCGACATCGTGTTCAAGCCGTCTTCGTTCGTGCCCTGCGCCGGGATTTTCTACTGCACGGGCTGCGGCGTGGAAATCGCGCTGGAGGGCACCGGGCTGTTTCCGGATTCCCGGCACCACACGCACCGCCCGGCGCAGGGGCCGGTTGCCTGGCAATTATCAATCGCGGCGGTGTCCGACCTGCCGAAGCCGTATCTTCACGGCGCCGCCGAATGAGGGGGAACACCCAAGTGCTTCAAGCACCGAACCGTACGCCAAGCCGCGCCGCGCTGAGATCCAGCCTTCGCCTCAGCACGGCGATTACCCTTGTTTCCACCGCGATGTTCGCCGGGCTTGCCTCGGCGGCCTTGCTGGAGGACGGGCAGGCGGCGCTGGAGGGCGGGCTCGGCACGGCGGTGGTGCTCAACGCGGCGTTGCTGCTGTTCGGCTGGCGCCGGTCCAAGGCGCTGGGCGATGCAGTGGCGGCCTGCGCGGACGCGGAGCAGCGCGCATTCGACAGCGCCTTTTGCGACCACGTCACCGGCCTCGCCAAACGGCGGCATCTGGTGCAGCGGATTGAGGCGGCCTCCCATGCCGGCGACCAGGACGCCACGCTGCTGCTTCTCGACCTCGACCATTTCAAGCGGGTCAACGATTGTTACGGCCATGCCGGCGGCGACTTTTTGCTTCAACATGTCGCGGCGACGCTGACCCGCCTCGCGCCGGCGGAGGCGTGCTGCGCCCGGCTCGGCGGCGACGAATTCGCTGTGCTGCTGTGTGGTGAGCAGGATTCCGGTGCTGTCAGCATGCTTGCCCAAGCACTGCTGAGCGCGCTTTCGGAGCCGGTGGAGCTCGACCATGGCAAGGCGCAGGTTTCCGCGTCGATAGGCATTGCCACCTTGTGGGGCGAAGCGCCGACCGCCGAAGCGTTGCTGAAGCGAAGCGACATCGCGATGTACGAAGCCAAGCGCCTGGGCCGGAACGGCTTCGTCTGGTTCGACCGGGAAATGGAACGCCAGCTGCACAGCCGGATCACGCTGGAGACGGAGATGCGCGCCGGAATCGCGGCGGGCGAGTTCGTGCCCTATTACCAGCCGCAATTCAGCCTGTCGGACGGTGGTCTGAAAGGCTTCGAGGTTCTGGCGCGATGGCATCACCCGACGCGCGGCGTACTCGAGCCGGTGGAGTTCATCGCCGTCGCTGAAGCGATAGGCTTCATTTCCGATCTTTCGACATCGGTGATGCGCCGCGCTTTGCTGGAAGCGAAAGGCTGGCCGAGCGACCTCACCATCGCAATCAACGTGTCGCCCGTACAGTTTCGCGATCCCCTGCTGGGGCAGCGGATCCTGCAGGTGGTGACGGAAAGCGGCTTCCCGCCGGCGCGGCTGGAGATCGAGATCACCGAAAGCGCGCTGCTGGAGGATCAGGACCAGGCGCTTGCCACGGTGGAGAGCCTGAAGAATGTCGGCGTGAGCATTTCGCTCGACGATTTCGGCACCGGCTATGCGTCGCTGACCCAGCTGCAATCCCTGCCGTTCGACCGGATCAAGATCGACCGCAGCTTTGTCGCCGCCCTGCTGAGCGATCAGCAAAGCAGCGCCATCGTCGGCACCATCGCTTCGCTTGGCCGGTCGCTGCACCTGCCGGTGACGGCGGAAGGGGTGGAAAGCGAGGAGGTGCGGGCACGGCTGCAAAGCCTGGGCTGCGCCGACGGCCAAGGCTGGCTGTGGGGCAAGGCGGTGCCGGCGGATGCGGTGCTGGAGCTCCTTGCGGGCCGGGTGGCCATCGTGCCGCCGGAGATTCTGCGAGCCGCATTGCCCCTTCCCAGCGGGGATCGGCGCGATGCCGAGCGGCGCCCAACCAAGCGCAAGCCGCGCGCGGCCTGAGGCGAAGGCTTAGAGGCCGTTCGCGGCCTCAGGCGCGTTGACGGCGGCGTTTGCGTCGGCGGCGTTCTGCGCCGCCTGGTTGAGCAGGGCTTCGGCTTCGTTGTCGAGCGGCGCGGTTTCCGCGGCGACGTTGGCCGTCGCTTCCGCTTCGATGCGGTTCGCCTCCTCAACCAGCGCGCGCGACATATTGTCCGCTTTGGTTTGGATATTCTCCGGCTCCTCGCTGCACGCGGCGAGGAGGAGCAAGGGGAAAGCTGCAAGCAAGGCGCGCATGAGGGGCTCCGGTTGGGGAGCCGCAGGATAAGCGCTTGTGCGGGGGAAAGGAAAGTGGGGAGCTTCTGTTGCTCGGTGCTCCCCGTACCGCCGTAACCGCTTCTGTTGCCCGGTGCGGCCCAACCGCGCTTTAGCTTTGTAACGTCACCCGTGAGGGATCAGTTACGCTGCAATCGCGAGTGCTTC
>DASVUO010000240.1:0-3947 GCA_036386995.1 Allosphingosinicella sp.
CCACGCCCCCACCAAGGTCAGCGGCAAGGGCCCGCTCGATCATGCGCAGCCCGAAGCCGCGGCGGCCGGGCGCGGTCACCGGCGGGCCGCCTCCTTCCCGCCACTCGAGCCGCAGCCGGTCGCCGTCCAGCGTCCAGGCGACGGTGACCCGCCCGCCTGGCGTCGAAAGAGCACCGTACTTGGAAGCGTTGGTGGACAGCTCGTGGAGCGCCATCACCAGCGACACCGCCGCCTTGGGACCGAGCGTCACGTCCGGCCCACTGATCTCCACCCGGCGCTCCTGGCCGATCAGGTGGCCGAGTGCGCCTTCGGCAAGCCCGCGCAGGGTCGCCCCTTCCCAGCTTTCGCGGGTCAGGAGATCGTGCGCCGCGGCCAGCGCGGCGAGCCGGTGCTGAAAGGCGGTGCGCGCTTCCGCCGGATCGCGGCCGTCCCGGAAGCTTTGCAGCGCCAGGCCCTGCACAAGCGCCAACGTGTTCTTCACCCGGTGGTTGAGCTCGTTGACCAGCAGCGCCTGCCGCTCCTGCGCTTTGCGCCGTTCGGTGACGTCGCGGGCGATGGCGTGAAGGCCCACCGGCCGGCCGCTCTCGTCAAGCGTCAGCGTTGAATTCACCTCCCACTGAAGCAGGCGCCCGTCGCTGGACACCACCTCCATCTCGTGGCTGGTCGTGCCGCCCGCTTCGATCTTCTCGGTCAGCTTCGCCCGCGCCTGCTCTCGGCTTTGCTCGGTGAGGAAATCGTGCATCGTTCGGCCGATAATGTCCTCGCGCGGCAGACCGATCGCCGCGGCGGCGGCGGGGTTCACGTCGGTCAGCAGCTGATCGAGCGTTGCGGTGACGATGAGGTCGCTCGCTTGCTCGAAGATGCGGCGGTAGCGTTCTTCGCTTCGCCGCTGCGCCCATTCGGCCCGCCCCCGGCTGATCTCGCGCCACAGCAAGCGGCTCGCGTCGCGCAGCAACTTCTCCTCGCCGTCCGACCAGCGGCGGGGCTGCTCTTCATGCGCGAACAGCATCGCGCCATAGCCGGCGCTGTCGGTGAGCGGCACGACAAGCGCGGCGCCGATACCGAGCGACTGGTAGCGGCGGGCAAGCGTCCCTTCGGCCATGTCCGCGTCGGCATCGACATCGTCGATCCGGATCGTACGTCCGCTCTTCAGCGCCTGGTGGAACGAGCCGCCGGCGCGGCTGATCTCATAATGGCCGGAAATGTCGGGAAGCGTGCCGATGCAGGCGAGGATGGAGATCGCGTCGCCGGCTTCGTCGACTTCGCCATAGCCGACGCGGCCGGCCTTCAAGGCGCGGCCGATCCGCTCGAGCCCGTCGAGCAGAATTTCGTGCGGGTCGGCGAGCACCCGCAGCGCGTCGCCGAGTTCCAGAAGAAGCGCGTCATGCTCGGCGCGGAGGACAGCCTCGGTGGTCTCCCACGCCTGGGCGAGGACGCCGCCGACCGTGCCGTCCTCCGACGCGACGGGAAGAAGCGAATAGCTCCACCAGCTGTCGAAGGTCGCGCCGCTCAGATTACGGGCAAGGAGAGCGTCGATCACGTTCACCGCCTGCGCGGCTTCGGTGGCGGTGCGGAATTGCGGCTCAAGCGCCGGCCAGATGTCGGCCATAACTGCCGCCGCCGGCTGGCCGAGCGCCCAGTCGTTGCGCTCGCCGAGATAAGCGGACCAAGCGTCGTTGTAGAGGAAGAGAAGCTCGGGTCCCCAGCAGATTGCCGTGGCGCTTGGCGAGCGCAGGCAGATGGAGAGCGCCGAGCGCAGCGACTGCGGCCAATCGTGGATCGGCCCAAGCGCCGTGGCCACCCAGTCGTGGGTGCGGACGCGCTCGCCCATCGCGCCGCCGCCATCCAAAAAGGCGCGCAGATCAGGCATGGTTATCAGCCAAAGTCGTGACGTTCACGCGCCAATCCGTGAACCCGCGCGGTGGCGGACACAAGAGGGTGCATTAAAGCCGCCCCTTCGCGCTTAGGCCAGGCGAAAGGGCGCGGCGACTCGATGCCGCCGCGCCTCACTCCGTTGCACAGCCGCCGCTTAGCGGTTGTTGGTGCTCGTGGTGTTCGCCGCGGCTTCGTTGGAGCCGTTGGCGGTGTTGGCATCAAGCGAATTGCCGGCCGCATCGAGACCGTTGCCGACCGCGTTGCCGACGTCTTCGGCAGCGTTGACCGTCGCGTCGGCGGCTTCTTCGGCGAGGTTGCCGACGCCATCCGCAACGTTTCCGGCCGACGAAGCCAGGTTGTTGTCGGTCTTGGAATCGCAAGCGGAGACGCCGAGCGCAACAGCCGCGACAAGTGCCAGTTTCACCATGCTCTTCATGAAAACCCCTCCTCGAGACGCGGAACCCTGCGCGGCTTTCGGCCAGGCGCTTTCAAGTTCCGGACGCGTCACGAATAGCGGCTTACCCGCGCCGTCTGCAACAGTGGAAACAACAAAGCCGGGCGGGCGGCACATGGCTGCAAAGCTCGCTTTCTATCTCCCCCTCACGGCCAAACCGGCCCGCAGGGAATGAGATCATGAGCATTGCACGTTTCGCCGCCATCAGAAGCTCGGCCGCGTTGCTGGCCTTTGCGGCCTTGCCGGGCGCGATGCCCGTCGCTTCGGCGGCGGAGCCGGTTGTGCTGCAGGCGACGCTTGCGGCGGCGGAGGTTCCGGAACGTGTGGCCCCGCCCGCACCCTCGCCCGCACCGGTTCAGGCTTTCGAGGAGCCCGATCTCAAGCCCGGCGAGTTCGTCTGGCGGCCGGAGCGCGCCACTGCCGGCGCGGTGGAGCTGGTCGTCTCGATCCCCTTGCAGCGCGCCTACATCTACCGCGGCGGGACACTGATCGGCGTCACCACCGTCTCCACCGGCCGCAAGGGCCATGCGACGCCCACCGGCACCTTCACGATCCAGGAGAAGCGCCAGAAGCATTTCTCCAACCGCTACAACAACGCGCCGATGCCGTTCATGCAGCGGCTGACCTGGGACGGGATCGCGCTGCACGCCGGCCACATTCCCGGCCACCCCGCCTCCCACGGCTGCGTCCGCCTGCCGCTTGCGTTCGCCAAGCACCTTTTCGGCGCCACCCAGCGCGGCGCCAGCGTCCATATCGTGCCGCATTCCCCGTCGGCCGGCGAAGCGCTGGCGATGGTGAAGAACAATGGCGCCTATACCGGCATGGGCGGCCCGCTCGAGGAGCTGGAGGACAGCCCCGCCAAGTGAGTTCGACCAATTAAAAGGGCGGCGGCGCGGGCATTGTTCTTGCCCCCGGCCGCCGTTCGGGCTAGCACCTTTCCACGTTAGGCCGTCCCGAGAAGGGGCGGCCCTTATTGTTTTTGGAGATGTCCCCCGTGGCCCAGCCGCTCATGCCTCATGCGACCGCGTCCTGGTTGGTCGACAACACCGCGCTCACCTTTGAACAGATCGCCGAATTCTGTGGCCTCCACATCCTGGAGATCCAGGCCATCGCCGACGACACGGCGGCGACCAAGCTTACGGGCCGCGATCCGATCCGCGCCGGCGAGCTGACCCAGGAAGAGATCAACCTCGGCCAGGACGATCCGGACTATCGCCTTCGCCTCTTGAAGGAGCCGGAAGGCGCCCGCCGCTCCAAAGGTCCGCGTTACACGCCGGTGTCCAAGCGCCAGGACAAGCCGGACGGCATTGCCTGGATCATCCGCAACCACCCGGAGATCACCGACGGCGCCATTTCCAAGCTGATCGGCACCACCCGCACCACCATCGCCGCGATCCGCGACCGCAGCCATTGGAACATCGCCAACATCCAGCCCAAGGATCCGGTGACGCTCGGCCTCTGCTCGCAGCGTGAGCTCGATGCTTTGGTCGCCAAGGCCGCCAAGGCCGCGGGCATCGAGCAGCCGCAGACCGACCTGCGCCTCGACGGCGACCGCGAAGTTCTGCTCGAGCAACTCCGCCGCGAACGTGACGTCGCCGCCCGCGACGCCGAGGCTGCC
>DASVUO010000241.1:0-6387 GCA_036386995.1 Allosphingosinicella sp.
TCCATTCTCGGCCAGCCGTGGCGCTGGCGGGGGACGGCGTCCGACGGGTTCGACGACGGCTTCCAGCCGGACGATCTGGTCGATCAATTGCTGATGGCGCGCGGCGTGATCCGGGAGGAACTGCTTCGCCACCGGGAGCCGACGATCCGCGGCTTCATGCCCGATCCTTCCATCTTCCGCGACATGGACACGGCCGCCGCGCGGCTCGCCGATGCGGTGGAGGCGGGAGAGGAAGTCGCCGTGTTCGGCGATTACGATGTCGACGGTGCGACGTCGGCGGCGCTGCTGGTTCGGCTGCTGCGCGATCTCGGCAAGGCGCCGCGCGCGTACATCCCCGACCGGCTGATGGAGGGCTACGGCCCCTCGGGCGAAGCGCTGGTTCGGCTTGCGCGCGAGGGCGCGTCGCTGATCGTGACGGTGGATTGCGGTGCGCAGGCGTTCGAGGCGCTGGAGATGGCGAAGGCGGAAGGGGTCGACGTGGTGATCGTCGATCACCACAAATGCGCAAGCCAGCTTCCGGTGGCGCAGGCTTTGGTGAACCCCAACCGGCTCGACGAGGACGATGAAGCGGCGGCGCACGGGCATCTCGCCGCCGTCGGCGTCTGCTTCCTGCTCGGCGCGGCTTTGATCCGGGTGCTTCGCGCGCGCGGCTTCTTCGCCAGCCGGCCGGAGCCGCGGCTGATCGACCTGCTCGATCTCGTCGCGCTCGGCACGGTTGCGGACGTGGCGCAGCTTCGCGGTCTGAATCGCGCCTTTGTGACCCAGGGCCTGAAGGTGATGGCGCAAAAGCGCAACGTCGGCCTGGCCGCGCTTGCCGTCGCCGCGCGGCTGTCGAAGCCGCCGACCTGCACCGACTTGGGCTTTGCGCTCGGGCCCCGGATCAACGCGGGCGGGCGTGTGGGAAAGTCCGATCTCGGCGTGCGCCTGCTCACCACCGAGGATCCTGCCGAAGCCGAAGCGATTGCGGCGGAGCTGGACCGCTTCAACGAAGAACGCCGCGCCATCGAGGCGGGCGTCTGCGAAGCGGCCGAACAGCTTTGCGGGAGCCAGGGCAACCGCGCCGTTGCCATTGTCTCCTCGCCGGGCTGGCACCCGGGCGTGATCGGCATCGTCGCCGGACGCCTGAAGGAAAAGCTCGGCCGCCCCGCAATTGTGATCGCGATCGGTGAGGACGGGATCGGCAAAGGCTCGGGCCGCTCGGTCTCTGGGGTCGATCTTGGTGCGGCGGTGCTTGCCGCCAAGGATAGCGGCCTGCTGATCGCCGGCGGCGGCCACGCAATGGCCTGCGGCGTCACGGTCGAGGCCGGCAAGATCGACGCGTTGGCCGAGTTTCTGGAGGAACGGCTGAGCGCCGACGTCGCCCGCGCTTCCGACGGCCGTTCGCTGCTGCTCGACGCCATTCTCGCGCCCGGCGGTGTTTGCCCGGACCTGTGCGACGCGCTTGACCAGGGCGGGCCCTATGGCGCCGGCTGGCCCGCGCCGCGGGTGGTTGCGGGGCCGGTGCGGGTGGTGAAGGCGGACATTGTCGGCAACGGCCACCTGCGGCTGGTGGTGGCGGGGGACGACGGGCGGCGGATCAAGGCGATCGCCTTTCGCATGGCGGAGAGCGCGCTGGGCGAGGCGATGCTGTCGGCACCGCCGCACAGGAAGCTGTGGATCGCTGGCCGGATCAAGCGCGACGAGTGGAGCGACCGGGTTTCGGCGGAAATGCACCTGGAAGACGCCGCCTGGGCCGATTGACGGCGACAGGTGGTTGACCGCCGCGCCGCCCTTGCCTAAGTGGCGGGCCGCTGATGCGCCGCTGCCGGGGTTTGCCCCCGCCGCGGACCGGATTGGCCCCTTCGTCTAGCGGTTAGGACGCGGCCCTTTCACGGCTGAAACACGGGTTCGATTCCCGTAGGGGTCACCATCTTCCGCCCAAGAGCGCGGAACTCCGCACCAAACTTCCGCGCGCATCCATTTCGAGCTCTTCTGCGTAGAATGAAGGTGCAATCGATCCTTCTCCTTCTCTCGGGCGCCCTCAGCGGTGCGCCGCTTCTCGAGTTCAGCGCCGCCGACCCGTCTTTGGCTCCTGCAGCGGCCGAGTATCGCGCATTGTGGTGCGCCGACGGTGCCAGGATCATCGCAACCATGGAGCGGCTTTCGGGTCAGCCTTATCCGGGCGGCGTTGTGAAGGTGCTGATCAGCAACAACACGCCGATGACGGCATTCGGCGGCGGGAGCATGACGCTTAAGGCGAGCTACCCGACCTATTACAGGCGGGCGACCCTGGTTCACGAAATCGGCCACCGCCTTGCCTTCACTGTGAAGCGCAACACGGAGCTGGACGAGCACCGTCTGCTTTACCTGTTCCTCTACGACAGCTGGAGTGACCTCTATAGGCAGGCCTATGCGGATCGGATGGTGGCGATCGAGCGGCAGATACAGGGCCGCTACGATTATGCGGCGGCATGGGACTGGGCGCTTGGCCTCAGCCGGGCTGAGCGGCAGGCGAGGTTGGTGAAGCTTCGCGGGGAGGCGGCGGCGCCTGCCCGAGGGGCTGCGACGCCCGCGAATTTGCCGGGCTGCTGAACGCGAATTGCGCATCCGCCGAGCCGCTTTCTACGTAGCTTCGGCGTCTCACAAGCGCGCTCGGGAAAGATCATCATGCAGCTACTCCTCATCGTCGCGCTTGCCGCCGCCGCGGCAGCGACCTTGTACGCGCTGGTTCGCGGCGTGATCGGCATGGCGAACGGCAGCGGCCAGCTTGCCTCGGCGCGTTCGCAAAGCCTGATGCAGAAGCGCGTGGCGTATCAGGCGATCGCTATCCTGGTCGCCGGTGTGATTATGGCCGCTGGACGCGCATAACGATGCATGGCTTCAAACGGGCGGCGGTGATCGGGTCCTCCGGCGGCATCGGGGGCGCATTGGCGCGCCGCCTCGCCGATGCGGGGGCGGTGGTGCATGCTTTTTCCCGCTCCGGTGAGGTAACGGACAGCCGCATGATTGGCGGCGCGATCGACCTTCTGGAGGAAGAAACGATCGCAGCGGCTGCGGCCGGGCTGGACGCGCCGCTGGACCTGGTCATCGTCGCAACCGGGCTTCTTCACGATGGCGCGCTTTCGCCCGAAAAGGCCTTTCGGGACTTGGATGGCCCGAAGCTGGCGCGGTATTTCGCTGTGAACACGATCGGTCCCGCGCTTGTCGCCAAGCACTTCCTGCCGCTGCTCAGCCGCTCCGGAACGCCGGTCTTTGCCGCCCTTTCCGCGCGGGTAGGCAGCGTCGGCGATAATCGATTGGGCGGATGGTACGGCTACCGCGCGTCGAAGGCGGCGCTCAACATGACGATCAAGACCCTCGCAATCGAACTCGCGCGGACCCGGCCCAATGCGATCTGCGTCGCGCTGCACCCCGGAACCGTGGACACGCCGCTCAGCAAGCCGTTTCAGCGCCGGGTGGCGGAAGGGCGGTTGTTTGCTCCGGAGACCTCGGCGGAGCGGCTGCTGGAGGTAATCGCCAATTTGCGCGCGGAGGACAGCGGAACCTGCATCGGCTGGGACGGAGCGACCATTGTTCCTTGAGCCTGTGCACTTCGGGCGGCGCCCACGCGGCAAGCGCAACTTGACCGGTGCGGTGAAGCTGCCCATTCCTCGCGCTTGAACCGGGAGAGCTGAGTTGCGCAAAAGTTACATGATCGGCGGCATCGTGGTTGCCGTGCTGCTCGCGGCGGCGGGGACGTGGTATTACGTCTCGCCGGGCATGACGGTGAAGGCGATGGTGGAAGCCGCGCAGAGGAACGACGAGGCGGCCTTCTCCGCTTACGTCGATTATCCGGCTTTGCGCGAGGACATGAAGAGCGAGCTTACCAGCCGGCTTCAGCAGGAAGCCAAGCGCGACAATAGCGCGGAAGCGAAGCTCGGCCTTGCCATGGGCATGGCGATGATGAACCCGATCGTGGATTCCATGGTCTCCCCCAAGGGAATGACCGCGGCCTTTGCCACCCTCGCCAATCAGCAGAAGGCTTCGAAAGAGGGGGGCGGCAAGCAGGCTAAGGGCTCGATTCCTGCCGATCCGGAGATCCGCCGCCAGGGGCTGAACAGCTTCATCGTGTCGGGCAAGGACACGCCGGATTCCGGATTGGTGTTCGCGCGGCACGGGCTCGGCTGGAAGCTGAGCGGCGTGCAATTGCCGCCGTTGCCGGCCAAGGCGCCGGCGCGCTAGTTTAGGCGCTCAGCGCGTCAGGCGGAGGCCAAGCCAGAGGGTGCGCGGGGTGGCGCGCTCAATTGTGCCGTCGCCGCTGATCGCCGCTTCGACGCGGGTGTCGGTGAGGTTCTCGGCGCGAAGCTCGAGTGCGAGGCGGCGGGTTAGCGGCCAGGCGGCTGCCGCGTCCAGCGTGACGGCGGAGCGGAGGCTTTGGCTGTTCAGATCGTCCTCGAACTGCGAGCCGACGTAACGGGCGGTGAGCGCGGCGCGGGCGCCGTCACCGTTTCTCCAGGCGGCGGTGGCGGAGAGGCTTTGGCGAGGCGTTTGCGCGGGGCGCAGGCTGTTGAGCGGCGCGGCGGCGCCGTCTGCACGCACCTCGGCATCGACCCACGACCAGCCGCCGGAGAGGCGCCACAGGCCGCGCTCGAACATGGCGTCGAGCTCCAGGCCGCGCGACAGGATCGAGTCGAGGTTCCGGCGCTGGCGGTACTCGCCGCCCGCGGCGACGAAGCCGACGCCGGGGAAGGTGCCCGGGCCCTTGCCGAGGGTGACGTTGGCAATGGCGTCCTCCAGCCGGTTGGCGAAGACGGTGGCGCCTAGTTTGAAGCCGCGCACCGGGCGCCATTCCGCGCCGGCCTCCACGCCCTCTAGCCGCTCGGGCGAGAGCGCTGCGTTGGCGGCGGTTGCGTCCGTTCCAGCGCGAAAGGGGCGGTAGAGTTCGTTGAGCGTAGGGAGGCGCCAGCCGCGATAGGCGGCGGTGCGCAGCGTGAGGGTGTCGCCGACGCGGTAGGCGGCGCCGGCGCGGCCGGTCGGCTCCCAGCCGGAGCGGTCCGGGAAGGCGGTGTTGGTGAGAACCGCGCCGGTGGCGAAGACGCGCTCGCGCAAGTGGCCGTCTTCGATCTGCCAGCGGTCGGCTCGGCCGCCGGCGGTGAGGGTCAGTGGGCCGCCCGTCCAGCTTGCTTCGGCAAAGGCGCCGAGCGTGCGGGTGCGGCCGCCGCCGACGCGGCCGCGCGTGCCTTGGCCGGCGACGAAGTTGAAGCGTTCGCGGGTTTCGCCCGAGGTTTCGCGCCAGTCGCCGCCGAGGCGCAGTTTGATCGGCCCGACCTGTGGCCGCCACTCGCCGCGTGCGCCGAGGCCCGTGGAGGGAACGTTATACTGCTCGGAGGCGCGGGTGACGGTGGCGCGCTTGGCGCCGACGCTTGCGAAGCTGTTGGTGAAGTCGCGGGTCTGGACGTAGGCGAGCGCGCTCCAGCGCGCGCCGACGAGGCGGAGGGACGCGTCGGCGCCGGTGGTACGAATGTCGCTGAAGGCGGTGCCGCGCTCGCGTTCGTCGGAGAAGAGGAGGCCGTTTGCTTGCAGCTCAACACCGCCGCCGAGCGGGGCCACCGCGCGGGCGCCGAGGCTTGCCTGGCGGTAGGGCGAGGGACCGTCGACGGCGCCGCGCTGGCTGCGGACGACGGGGGTGAAGCCGTCACCTTGCGCAAAGGCAGCGGAGACGGTGAGGAAGCCTTCGCCGAGTTTGGCACCGAGGCCGGCAAAGGCGTCGATGCTGTCGCGGCTGCCGTAAGCGAACTCGGCCTGAGCGCCCCGCAGGTCGCTGGGCGAGGCGCTTTCGAGCTCGATGGTGCCGGCGAGGGCGCCGGGGCCGTTGGCGCCGCTGCCGCCGCCGCGGGTGACGCGCACTTCGCCGAGGCGGCGGGGATCGTAAGCGGGCCAGCTGACCCAGCCGCCGAACGGATCGGTCTGGGGCACGCCGTCGAGGATGAGGAGCGCGCGGCTCGATGCATTGCCGCCCAGCGCGCGCAGGGTCGCACCCTGGCTGGTCGGGTTCGCCGAACGCGCGTCGGAGCGGCGGAAGAGCTGGAAGCCTGGGACGTCGCGGAGGCTGTCTTCGAGGCGGTTGGAGGCGGAGCCGGCGAGCCGCTCACGGCCGATGACGGCGGTGGAGAACACCTCCTCCCCCGGCGCGGCGCGAAGCCCGCGGCCGGTGACGACGATTTCTTGCCCGGCCCCCTGTGCTTGGGCGAGGGCAGTGGTGGGGACCAGCAGGAGAAGCAGTGGGAGCGCGCGCATCGGGAGGCGCTTAGCCGCCTTCCCGGTGCAGCGCATCAGCCTTATGCCCATCACAAACCTCGTTCGTCCCGAGCGTAGTCGAGGGGCGCACATGAGGATTCCGTGCCAGCGCCCCTCGACTACGCTCGGGAC
>DASVUO010000242.1:0-9947 GCA_036386995.1 Allosphingosinicella sp.
CGATGGTCGCCACCGGCCTGTTCGCCACCGTTGCCGCCGAACCGGTGCGCACCGGCGAGCTTGCCGAAGACGGGTCGGAATATGTCAACATCCTGGTGCGCCAGGATGCCGGGCCGGCGCGGTCGCTGTCGGCCAATGCAGGCTACAGCACCGGCGAAGGCTTCCGCGTCGAGGGCACTTGGGAGCATCGCAACTTCCTGAGGCCGGAAGGCGCGATTCGCGCCACCGCAATCGCCGGCACGCAGGAGCAAACGCTCCGCTTCCAGTTCCGCAAGTCCAACGCCGGGAAGCGCGACCGCACCATCCTGGTTCAGGCCGAAGCGGGCCGCCGCGATTACCTCGCCTTCCGCGGCTATACGGCGCGGCTCAGCGGGCTGGTGAGCCGCGAATCGACGCCGATCTGGCAGAAGAAGTGGACCTACGCCTACGGCGCTGAGCTGATCGCAACCAACGAAAGCCAGGTCGGTGAGCCGGACCTGTCGATCGGCGACGCTTTCTTCCTTGCCGGCCTTACCGGGCAGCTCGGCTACGATGCGTCCAACAGCCTGCTCGATCCGACCAAGGGCTCCCGCCTGCTCGGCCGGATCAACCCGGAAGCCTCGCTTCGCGAGCCCGGCCAGCCGTACATCCGTAACATCCTCGAAGGCAGCTACTACTTCCCGGCCGCTGACCAACTCACCGTCGCCGGGCGGGCGCGGGTCGGCTCGATCTACGGCGCGACGCTCGCCGAGCTTGCCCCGTCGCGGCGGTTGTACGCGGGCGGCGGCGGATCGGTGCGCGGCTTCGGCTTCCAGGAGCTCGGCCCCCGGATCGAAGTCGCCAACCCGAAATACGATCCGACCGACCCGGACGAGAAGGATGAGCCGACCCTGTCCGTCCCCACCGGCGGGCGCTCCATGGTCGAGTTCGCGCTGGAGGCGCGTTACCGGTTCGGCAATTACGGCGTGGTCGGCTTCGTCGACGCGGGCCAGGTCTATGACAGCCAGTCGCCGCGGCTGAACGATCTTCGGCTGGGCGTCGGCGTCGGCGGGCGACTGTACACCAATTTCGGACCGCTTCGCGCGGACATCGCCATGCCGCTCGGCCGCCGCAAGGGCGAGTCGCGCTTCGCGGTCTACATCTCCATCGGGCAGGCCTTCTGATGGCCGACGAGGCGGCAATCGACGACGCACCCGCGCCCGCCGCGGTCCCCGCCGGGCGTCACCGCGCGCGGACGGCGGTCAAGTGGGTCGGCATCGTCCTGCTCGGCCTGCTGGTCCTCGTCGCCGCCTTCTGGATCTGGCTCAATTCCAGCCTCGGCCACCGTTATGTCGTGCGCCAGATCAACAATCTGGAAATGGCATCCGGGCTCGACATCGACGTGCAGCGGATCGAGGGATCCTTGTTCGGTGAGCTCAAGGTCTATGGCCTGACGCTTAAGGACACCAAGGGCACCTTCTTCACCGCGCCCGAAGCGACGCTCGACTGGCGGCCGCTGTCTTACCTCAAGAACCATGTCGACATCAAAGCTTTGACCGTGCCGCAGGCGCGGCTGATGCGGCTTCCTGAGTTGAAGCCCGGCGATCCCAACGCGCCGATGCTTCCTGACATCGACATCGACGTCGGCCGTTTCCAGGTGGACCGGATCGCCGTCGATCCGGCGGTCACCGGCTACCGGCACCTCCTCGGCCTCAGCGGCCGCGCCAAGATTGCGGACGGGCGGGCGCAGGTCGCCCTCGACGCCGGTGCGCTCGACGCCCCAGGTCTCCCCGGCGGCGACAAGCTGATGCTGCGGGTCGATGCCGAGCCGGAAGCGAACCGGCTTGCGCTCGGCGTGCGTGTCGAGGCGCCGGCCAACGGCTTCGTGTCCGGCCTGACCGGCATCAAGCAGCCGCTCGCGGCGCTGGTGACCGGCTCCGGCGACTGGAAAAACTGGAACGGCCGCGCCCGCGCCAACCTCGGCGGCAAGCAGTTCGCCAACCTCTCCCTCGGCAACAAGGAAGGCACCTGGACCTTCGCTGGGCCGCTGTCGCCCGGTTTGGTGCTCGCCGACGGCCCGGCCAAAAAGCTGCTCGGCGACGTCCAGCTCAACCTCACCACCGGCTGGAAGAACCGCCGCGCCGACATGCGGCTTCGGTTGAATTCCGCGGCGCTCGCCCTTGCCGCGGAGGGCGTCGCCGATCTCGGCCAGAACAAGTTCGAAGGCATGAAGGTCGCCGGGCGGCTGCTTCAGCCGGGCGCGGTTGCGCCGGGGCTGAGCGCGCGCGACCTGCGCGTGGAAGCGGTGCTGAACGGCGCCTTTGCGACCCCATTCGCCGCCTACAACATCCGCGCCGGCGCGCTGGGCTTCAACGGCACGGTGCTGGAAGGCCTCACCGCCCGCGGCCGCGCCAAGATCGACGCCGACAGGATGCGCATCCCCGTTTCGGCGCGGGCGCGGCGGATCACCGGGCTCGACCCGTCGGTCGGCGGGCTCCTCACCAATGTCGCGGTGGACGGTACCCTGTTCGTCAGCGGCACCAAGATCGTTTCCGACGACCTCAAGGTCCGCTCCGACAAATTGAACGCGACGGTGGTGCTCGCCGCCGATACGGCGCGCGGCCAATACCGCTTCGGGATCAACGGCACGGTCAACAATTACCGGCTGAACGGCATCGGGGTGATGGACATCACGACCGACATGGACGTGGTGACCTCCGGTGGCGGTTTCGGGCTGAACGGGCGGGTCGCGATCCGCACCAAGATGATCGAAAACGCTTCGGCGCGCGATTTCCTGGGCGGCAATGCAAGCGCCTCGGCACGGGTGCGGATGAGCGAAGCGGGCGACGTGATGCTGGAGGATATCCGGCTCAATTCGCCCGGCCTTCGAGTAACGTCAGGGCGCGGCACCTGGTCGCCGAACGGCAGGATCGACTTCCGCGTCGCCGCGGTGTCGCGGGCTTATGGTGCGGTGGCGGTGGTGGTGACCGGCACCATCGACCGGCCGCAGGTCCAGCTCCGCGCCGCCAATCCAGGCTTCGGCATCGGCCTTCGCGACGTCACCGCGACGATCCGGGCGACGGGCAACGGCTACCGGATCAACGCCACCGGCCAGTCGCAATATGGGCCGTTCACCGCCGACGTGACGGTGCTTCAGGGCCGGACCCTGACGCTGGACGTCCACCGCCTGCTGTTCGCAGGGATGACCTTTACCGGCCGCGTGACGCAAACCGCAGCGGGGCCGTTCGCCGGCACGCTCAACGTCACTGGCCAAGGGATCGACGGCGTCATTCGCCTCGCCGCCGCAGGCCGCTACCAGCGCGCCGATGCCGACGCGCGGGCCAACGGCGCCACCATCCCGGGCGAGACGGCGATCACCATCCAGCGGGCGCTGATTCAGGCCACGGTGATCCTCTACCCGGACGCGCCGCACGTCGTCGGCGACGCGCAGTTCGAGGGCGTTCGCGCCAACAACTTCTTCCTCGCGCGCGGCCGCGCCAAGGCGGATTATCGCGGCGGGCGCGGCACCGCGCAGCTCTTCGCCGAAGGATCGAGCGGCGTCCCATTCCGCATCGCCGCCAACGCCGCGCTGACGCCCGAGCTGATCCGCGCCAACCTGCAGGGCGAGGTCAACCGCATCCCGTTCCGTCTCGCCCGTCCGGCGGAAGTGCGGAAAATGGGCGGCAACTGGCAGCTGTCGCCGACCCAGCTGGTCCTGCCGCAGGGCAATGTGCTGCTCGCCGGCCGGTACGGAAGCGCCGGCACGGTGATCCAGTCGCGCCTCAGGGACTTCGATCTGTCGCTGCTCAACGCCTTTGCCCCGACGATGGGCGTTTCTGGCAAGGTCAGCGGAAGCATCGATTACGCATTGCCCGCCGGCTCCGCCTTCCCGCGCGCCGATGCGCGGCTCAACGTCGCCGGCTTCTCGCGGACCGGAATTGCGACCCGCTCACCGCCGGTGGACCTCGCCCTTCTCGGCGAACTTCGCCCCGAGGGTGGATCGTTGAACGCCGTGATCCGGCGCGGCGGCGCTGTGGTCGGCCGGGCGCAGGCGCGGCTCCAGCCGGTCGGCCCGGGCGCCGGCGGCTGGATGGAGCGTCTGCTCGCCGCGCCGCTGGCCGGCGGCATCCGCTACAACGGGCCTGCCGAAGTACTGTGGTCGTTCAGTGGACTGTCGAGCCAGCAGCTTTCCGGGCCGATCGGCGTCGCCGCCGACTTCAGCGGCCGCGTCCAGAGCCCCCAACTGAACGGCATCATCCGCGCAAACAACCTGATCTTCACCGACGAAACCTACGGCACACGGATCACCAGCCTTGCCGTCCAGGGCCGCTTCAACAATTCCACGCTGGAGCTGACCCGCATCTCGGGCAAGGCGGGCCCGGGCACGATCGAAGGACAGGGCACGGTCGGCTTCGCGGCGGCGTCGGGCTACCCGATCGACATCCGCCTGACGCTTACCAACGCCCAGCTGGCGCGCAGCGACAATATCGGTGCAACGGTGAGCGGCAACATCGCCATCACCAACAGCCGCGCGAAGGGTGCGCTGATCTCGGGCGATCTCAACCTGCCGAACCTTCGCTACCAGATCATCCGCCAGGGCGCCGCCCAGGTTGTCGAGCTGCAAGGCGTCCGCCGCAAGGGCGAGCCGCTGCGGCCCGTTGGAGCCGACGCTGCCGAGGCCGGGGGCACGCCGAGTATCTGGAAGCTCGACCTACGGGTGCGGGCGGACAACCAGGTCTTCATCTCGGGCATGGGCCTGGAGTCCGAGTGGAAAGCCGACCTGCGCGTCACCGGCACCTCGGCGACGCCCGAGATGGTCGGCGAAGCGGAAGTGCTGCGCGGCACCTTCAGCTTCAGCGGCCGGCGCTTCGACCTTACCCGCGGGCGCATCGAGTTCACCGGCGGGCGCACCTTCAACCCGCGCATCGACCTCATCGCGACCTCGGAAATCGAGGGCGTCGACGTCAACATCAACGTCTCCGGCACCGCCACCAACCCGCAGATCGCCTTTACCTCGAACCCCGGCCTGCCCCAGGACGAGATCATGGCGAGGATCCTGTTCGGCGGATCGGTGAGCGAGATCTCGGCGCTCCAGGCGGTGCAGCTCGCCACCTCGCTCAACGCGCTTCGCGGCGGCGGCGGCGGCCTGAACCCGCTCGGGAAGCTGCGCTCGGCAACAGGCTTGGATCGCCTCCGCGTGCTCGGCGCCGACGAGACCACCGGGCGCGGAACGGCGGTCGCGGCGGGCTTCTACATCTCCAACGACATTTATCTGGAGCTGATCACGGACGCCCGGGGCTTCACCGCCACCCAGATCGAGATCGCGCTTTCCAAGGCGCTGAGCGTGCTGTTCCAGGCGGGCTCGAGCGGCGGCACCAACGTCAACGCGCGCTACCGCAAGCAATATTGATCCGCCGATGGAATATCACGAACTGAAGCAGTGGGTCTCGGCTGTCAGCGGCCTCGACATGGATGCGCTCCACGTCCACGTCGGCGTGCTTGCACAGATCGCGGCGGCGGCGGTGCTTCGCAAGCGGCTGTCGAGCCCCTGGCCGCTCCTGGCGCTGGCCTTGGCGCTGTTCGCCAACGAGGCCTACGACCTCCACAACGAAGTCTGGCCGACGCGCGGCGAGCAGATCCTGGAAAGCGTCAAGGACATATGGAACACGTTGCTGCTTCCGGCGGTGCTGATGCTGCTCGTCCGCTTCGCGCCGCGCTTGTTCTGCGCGCGGTCAGTGGCCGATGCGGGTGAGGCGGGCGAAGAGCGGCGCCAGACCGGGGAATAAGCGCAAGGCCGGCATCAGCAGGGTGCGCGCGGCGGGGCGTTCGGCGGCACCGCGCAGCGTTTCCGCGACGTTAATGGGGCGGCGGGCGCGGGTGGAGAAGGCTTGCTGGAAGTCAGAGGCATTTTGGCCGGCGAGCAAAGCCTCTCCGGCGGCGATGCCGCTTGCGAGGGCGATGGCCACGCCATCTCCCGCAAGCGAGGCGATCACTGCCGCCTGATCGCCGACGCGGTAGACCCCTGCGGTGGTTGCTGACGCGCGCCAGCCGTAGGGGACGCCTGCGACGGCACTCCACGGCGTCAGCGCGCCGCCCTCCAGCCGCCGCCCCAGCGCCGGGAGTTCGCGGGCAAGTTCGGCGAGCAACGGTTCTACCCCGCCTGCTCCTTTCAGCCGCGCGCGGGAGACGGAGAGGCAGAGATTTGCCGTGCCGTCCTCCTGCAACAGCGCGCCCGAATAGCCGCCGTCGAACAGGTGAAGTTCGATAAAGCCCTCGAGATCGGCGGCGCCCGCTACGGACGCACGCAGGCCGAGCGGCGCGGTAGCGAGGTCGACTCCGCGTTCGGCGCCGCGAAGCTCGTGCTTGCCGGTGGCGATGAGCAGGGCCTGGCCTTCGAGTTCCTCGCCATCCTCCAGGCGGAGGCGGCGGAGGTCCGGCTCGGCCGCGCGGATGGACCGGCCGCGCAGAAGCTCCGCGCCGCCTGCCACCGCCGCGGCCTGAAGCGCTTCATCGAGGGTTCGGCGGGAGAGGCCGGCGGCGGCGTGGGGCAAAGGCGCTTGGAAGGAGCGTGTGGCGGTGACCAGCCTGAGGCGGGTAATCGGCCGGGCGCCGAGCGCCTGCGTGTCGATGCCGAGGTGGCGAAGCGCGGCAAGCGCGTCCCAGCCGAGGAACCCGCCGCACACCACGTCGCGCGGCCCTTCGCTGCGCTCCACCAGCACAGGAGCGACTCCGCCGCGGGCGAGCACGATCGCCGCCGCGGAGCCGGCCGGCCCGGCGCCGGCAATCAGCGCAGGCGTTCGACGCACAGCCGGAACGGAAAGCGGCGCACGACCCGCGCGCCGGCGATCCCCGCCTCCTCAAGGATGTGTTGCCATTCCCCCGGGCGAAAGGCGCGGGCGATGGAGAGCTGGCCGTCCTCGCGAACGATGCGGTGAACGCCGAGCAAGCGGGCGAGGAGGGGATAGCCGCCGTAGGCGAAAAGGTGGCGGTGGAGGTCGTTGACCAACCAGCCGCGCGCCGCATTCGCCTCCATCCAGCGCAGGAATGCAATGAGCCGCTCCGCGCTCATGTGGTGCGCGACGAGGCTGGAGACGACGAAGTCGAAGCGACCGAGATCGGCATAGTCCCCGGTGCGCCAGTCTATGGCTAGACCGCGAGGTGTGGCGGCGCGGGCGGCGGCTTCGCTCTTGGGGTTGAGATCGACGCCGGTCAGCCGCGCCTCCAGTCCGCGTTTCGCTGCCCAGGCGGCAATGGCGCGAAGCATGCCGCCGTCGCCGAAGCCGACATCGAGAAGGGAGAAGGCCTTGGCACCACGTGTGGCTAGGGCAAGGAAGCTCAAAGTCGGGCGCGCGGCGAAGGTCCAGCGGTTGACCCGGCCAAGGTCGGCCAGCACCTTTTGATACTCTTCCGGGGGGAGCGCCGGATCGTCCATCTGCTCTTCTTCGAGCGTTCGGACGAAAAGGTTCCTCACGGCGCCCGGCGGAAGCGGAAGCCTTCGGCGGCGAGGCCGGGCCCGAAGGCGAGCGCGACGCCGCGCCGGTGGCCGGCCTGGCGGATCAGCTCAGCAAGCACGAACGGCAAGGTGGAGGACGACATGTTGCCGAAGCGGGCAAGCACGTCGCGCGATGCGGCAAGCGCTTGGGCGGGAAGGCCGAGGCCGTGTTCCACCGCGTCCAGCACCGAGCGGCCGCCGGCGTGCACCGCCCAGGCGTCCACGTCTCCGCCGCCCGCGTCGTCGAGCAGTTCGGCACGAAAGTCGGGGTGGCGCAAAGCTTCGGCGATGCGCCCCGGCACTTCGCCCGAAAGCTGCATCACGAAGCCGTTGTTGCCGACGTCCCAACGGATGAGACCGCCCGAATCCGGCAAGGTCGCGGCGAACGGCCGCTCGATCGCGAAGCCGGCCTCGTCGCCCGTCACCAGCATCGCCGCCGCGCCGTCGCCGAACTGCAGCATGGCGAGCAAAGGCTCGAGCGCCTCGTCATATTGGAGATGGAGCGTGGAGAGCTCCACCGTCACCGTCAGCACCCGCGCTTCGGGCTCTGAGCGAACGATGTGGTAGGCGGTGCGAAGCGCCGAGACCGCGGCGTAGCAGCCCATGAAGCCGATCAAGGTGCGCTCGACATCGCCGGCAAGGCCGAGCTCGCGGGCAATGATCTGGTCGATCCCGGGCGCGACGAAGCCGGTGCAGCTCGCCACCACCAGGTGGGTGATGCCGTCGAGCGCAAACTGCTCGCGAAGCCGCGCGATCGCCTCCAGCGCCAGCTTCGGCGCTTCCTCCGCGTAAATCGCCATCCGTTCGGCGGTGGAGGGATTGCGGCCATGGTAGAAGCCGCCGCTCGCGACGGGCGAGCCGTACCCCTCCCCCTTCGGCAGCACCGACCAGCGGTGGCCGATGCCGGACCGCTCCGCCATGCGCCGGAACAGCGCCTGCTTGCGCGGCTCGGCGATCCGCGCCGCCGCCCAGCCGATGAAGGCCTGGTGGACGTCGTGCGCGGGAACGGCGGTGCCAATGGCGTTCAGGTAAGCGGGCAGGTGGCGGCTCCGGTGGTGGTCTGTTCGAGCCGCTAAACGAACAAAGGGGCGAGAGGAACCGGACCTTTCTACCGGGGTGGGCGGCGCAGCTTCTTCAGCAGCAACTCTGCTCCTCCGCGCGACCGCGAAAAAGGCTCGCTTCGTCGGCGGGGAGGCGCGGAAGAGGGTTGCGGCGGCGACTCGCCGGTTCGTACACCGGAGGCGTGAACGGGGCGGATCCAAAACCAGCGGACGGCGTGTTGCGCGGCAAGGCGCACCTCTTTCCCTTGCGCGTCTATTTCGAAGACACGGACGTCGCCGGCATCGTTTACTATGCCAATTACCTGCGCTTCCTGGAGCGGGCGCGAAGCGACATGCTTCGCGCCATCGGCGTCGACCAGCGGGCGGCGCTGGAGGGCGGCGAAGGAGTTTATGCGGTCGCCGAGGTGTCGATCCGCTACAAGGCGCCGGCCAAGCTTGCCGACGACCTGTTGGTGGTGACGGAGGTCAAGGAGGTGCGCGCCGCGTCCGTGCTTATTCAGCAACGGGTCATGCGCGGCGGCGACATTCTGGCCGACGCCACCGTGACGGCCGCCTTTCTCTCCCCGGAAGGCCGTCCCAAGCGCCAGCCGCGCGCCTGGGTCGAAACGTTCGAGCGGTTGCTGAAGGAAGGATAAGAGTGGCTGTTGACCAAATGGCGGGTGGCGCGATGTCGCCGATCGCCCTGTTTTTCCAGGCCGACATTGTCGTCAAAAGTGTGATGATCGGCCTGCTGCTCGCCAGCCTGTGGACCTGGGCGATCATTGTCGCGCACATATTGAAGGTCCGCCGCATCGGCCGCGAGAATGACCGGTTCGAGCGCGAATTCGCCAAGGCGGACGATATCGACCGCTTCTACGAACAGCGCGGGCGCGACGAATTGCCGAGCGCCAAGATCTTCGCGGCGGGCATCGCCGAGTGGCGGCGCTCCACCGGCGGTGCACGAGTCGATCGGGAGGGGACGCGGGCGCGGCTGGCGCAGGCGATGCATTCGGCGGTGGGGGCGGAAGTGGACACGCTCGCCAACCGCTTGAACGTGCTCGCCACCGTCGGCTCGGTGGCGCCCTTCGTCGGGCTGTTCGGTACGGTGTGGGGCATTATGCGCAGCTTTTCCGACATTGCGGGCGCCAACAACACCAGCCTTGCCGTGGTCGCGCCGGGCATCGCCGAGGCGTTGTTCGCGACGGCATTGGGCTTGTTCGCGGCCATCCCGGCGGTGATCGCCTACAACCGCATGACCCACGGCCTGAACCGCATCGAAGCAAAGCTCCTGCGCTTCGCCGACAGCTTCCACGGCACCCTCTCCCGCGAGCTGGAGCACGAGGCCTGATGGCCATGGGTCCCATCCATTCCGGAGGCCAGCGCCGGCGGCGGGCGCCGATGGCGGAAATCAACGTCACGCCGATGGTGGACGTAATGCTGGTGCTGCTGATCATCTT
>DASVUO010000243.1:0-12628 GCA_036386995.1 Allosphingosinicella sp.
CGACGATTTGCTCGGCATCAACCTCAAGGTCATGAAGGCCGTCGGCGAGGGCATCAAGACCCACGCGCCCGACAGCTTCGTCATCTGCATCACCAACCCGCTCGACGCGATGGTCTGGGCGCTTCGCGAATTCTCCGGCCTTCCGCACGAACGCGTCGTCGGCATGGCCGGCGTCCTCGACAGCGCCCGCTTCCGCCATTTCCTGGCGGACGAGTTCAAGGTCTCGGTGGAAGACGTCACCGCATTCGTGCTCGGCGGCCACGGCGACACCATGGTGCCGGTGGTGGAATATTCCACTGTCGCCGGCATCCCGATCCCCGACCTCATCAAGATGGGCTGGTCCAGCCAGGAAAAGATCGACGCCATCGTGCAACGCACCCGTTCGGGCGGCGGCGAGATCGTCGGCCTGCTCAAGACCGGCTCCGCTTTCTACGCGCCGGCGACCAGTGCGCTCGAAATGGCCGAAGCGTTCCTCAAGGACAAGAAGCGCGTGCTCCCCGCCGCCGCCAACCTTACCGGGCAGTATGGGCAGAACGACATCTATGTCGGCGTGCCGGTGGTAATTGGCGCCGGTGGAGTAGAGCGGATCGTCGAGATCGAACTGAACGAGCAGGCCCAGGCGAATTTCACGGTGTCGGTGGACGCGGTGAAGGAGCTGGTTGAGGCTTGCAAGGGGATCGACAGCTCGCTCGCCTGATGCCGATCGCAGCCGCCCTCCTTCTTGCCCTTCAGGTGACGCCCGGCGCTTCGGCCGAGCGTCCGATGCTGGATGCATTTCGCACCGTATGCGACAAGGTGCAGAGCCTGGACGACATGAAGGCGGCGGCCCAAGAGTCCGGCTGGACGGAGTTTGCCGAAGGCGCGGAGCCCCGGGTGGAGCGGCTCAACAAGCTGGGGCGGGACGCGATCGGCGAGGACGGCACCTCCAGCGGCGCCAACTTTCGCAAGGCGCTGAACGGCCGGACGCTGTTCCTCCTCGTCACCCGCTTCGAGGACAAGAGCGGCTTCTGGGGCACTGGCTGCCGTATTTACGATTTCGAAGCGACGGCAGGCATTCCCGATGCGGACGCGGAGAGCTGGATGGGGCGCAAGCCGACCGGCGTCGTCAGCCCAGGCGCATCGGTTGGCCGCAAGCTCCTTTGGGAGCCCGGCTGGCGGGAGGGCTTCACCGTCGAAGTCAGCCACGTGCCGCAATCCAGTCCTTTACGTGAAAAATTCGGCCTCAGCGGCAACATCCTTGTCGCCCAGGCCATCGGAGGTTTCTGAATGTCCATTCTCGTTAACGCGAACACCAAGGTCATCACCCAGGGGATGACCGGCAACACCGGCACCTTTCACACCGAACAGGCGCTTGCCTACGGGACTAAGATGGTCGGCGGCGTGACCCCTGGCAAAGGCGGCAGCACCCATATCGGCCTGCCGGTGTTCAACTCGGTCCACGAAGCGGTGGAGAAGACGGGCGCCGATGCATCGGTGATCTACGTTCCGCCGAAGTTCGCCGCTGCTTCCATCCTGGAAGCGATCGACGCCGAAGTGCCGCTGATCGTCGCCATCACCGAGGGTATTCCGGTGCTCGATATGGTGAAGGTGAAGCGCGCGCTGGAAGGCTCCAAGTCGCGGCTGATCGGCCCGAACTGCCCGGGCGTGCTGACGCCGAACGAGTGCAAGATCGGCATCATGCCCGGCAGCATCTTCAAAAAGGGTTCCGTCGGCGTCGTCAGCCGCTCGGGCACGCTCACCTACGAAGCGGTGTTCCAGACCACCAATGCGGGCCTCGGCCAGACCACTGCGGTCGGTATCGGCGGCGATCCGGTGAACGGCACCAACTTCATCGACGTGCTGGAGCTGTTCCTCGCCGACGAGGAAACAACCTCCATCATCATGATCGGTGAGATCGGCGGCTCCGCGGAAGAAGACGCCGCCCAGTTCCTCGCCGATGAAGCCAAGAAGGGCCGCTCCAAGCCCACAGTCGGCTTCATCGCCGGCCGCACCGCGCCGCCGGGCCGGCGCATGGGCCATGCCGGCGCGATCGTGTCGGGCGGCAAGGGCGGCGCGGAAGACAAGATCGCCGCCATGGAAGAGGCTGGAATTCGCGTCTCCCCGAGCCCATCTGAGCTCGGCAAGACCCTTGTCGCGCTTCTGAACGGCTGACGAGGGAGAGCCGGAGCGCCTTCGGGCGTTACCCACCGGCTGACCTGACACCAACGAGGCGGACACGTGGATAACTTCGACGGCGAGCGCGAGCAGGGCCCAAGCTGGGCGCGGGACAATTGGCCCGTGGTCGAACTCGACCCCGTCAATGCGGGGCTCGACCCCACCCTGATGCAGCTCGCCGCGCCCGTCGCGAAGGGAGCGAAGGCTGAGGCGAAGGCTGCCGGCAAGACGGACGCGGAAATCGAGCAGGCGGCTCAGGATTCGATCCGCGCAATGATGCTGATCCGCACCTACCGGGTGCGCGGGCACCTTGCCGCCGATCTCGATCCCCTGGGCCTCAGCCAGCGCGAACTGCCCGCCGATCTGACGCCCGAGTTCCACGGCTTCGACGCCGCCTCCTTTGACCGCAAGGTGTTCCTAGGTGGAACGCTTGGCCTGCAATCGGCGACGGTGCGCGAGCTGGTCGACGTGCTGCGCGCCAATTATTGCGGCAAGATCGGCCTGGAATATATGCACATCAACGACCTGGAGGAGCGCCGCTTCCTTCAGGATCGGCTTGAAGGGCGCGACGCCGAGATCAAGTTCACCCCCGAAGGCAAGCAGGCGATCCTCTCGAAGGTGATCGAAGGCGAGCAGTGGGAGAAATTTCTCGCCCGCAAATATGTCGGCACCAAGCGCTTCGGCCTCGACGGCGGGGAATCCATGATCCCGGCGCTCGAGAGCGTGATCAAATATGGCGGCCAGTACGGCGTTCAGGAGATCGTGTTCGGCATGGCCCACCGTGGCCGGCTGAACGTCCTCGCCAACGTTATGGCCAAGCCGTACCGCGCGATCTTCTCCGAATTCGCTGGCGGATCGGCCAATCCGGAAGATGTCGGCGGCTCCGGCGACGTCAAATACCATCTCGGCACCTCGTCCGACCGCGAGTTCGAGGGCGTAAAGGTCCACCTCTCCCTCCTCCCCAACCCGTCGCACCTGGAAGCGGTGAACCCGGTGGTGCTCGGCAAGGCGCGGGCGAGCCAGACGGCGCGCGGCGATGCGGCGGGCAGCCAGGTCCTGCCCGTTCTTCTCCACGGGGACGCGGCATTCGCGGGGCAGGGGATCGTGGCCGAGATCTTGGCCTTCTCCGATCTCCCCGGATACGGCACCGGCGGCACCATTCACTTCATCATCAACAACCAGGTGGGCTTCACCACCTCGCCGCAATTCGCCCGTTCCTCCCCTTACCCGTCGGACATCGCCAAGATGGTCCAGGCGCCGATCCTGCACGTCAACGGCGACGATCCCGAAGCGGTGACCTTCGCCTGCAAGCTCGCGATCGAATACCGGCAGGAGCATAAGCGCGACATCGTCATCGACATGTGGTGCTACCGCCGCTTCGGCCACAATGAAGGCGATGAGCCGAGCTTCACGCAGCCGCTGATGTATTCCGAAATCCGCGTCCACCCGCCGATCAGCGACATCTATGGCGCTCGGCTGGTGGCGGAAGGCGTGATCGATCGCGCCTGGATCGACGCGCGGATCGCCGACTTCACCGGAATCCTGGAAAACGAATTCGAAGCGGCGAAGACCTACCTCCCCAACAAGGCGGACTGGTTCGAAGGCCGCTGGCAGGGCCTCGGCCGCCCCGACACGCCGGAGACCGGCCGCCGCAACGCAAACACCGGGCTTGACGAAGCGCAGGTGGCTGATCTCGGCCGCATCCTCACCACCGTTCCCGAGGGTCTCACCGTTCACAAGACGCTGCAGCGCATCGTCGATGCCCGCCGCGCGATGTTCGACACCGGCGCCGGCTTCGACTGGGCCACCGCCGAAGCGCTCGCCTTCGCCGGCTTAGTGCGCGAGAAGTACAATGTCCGGCTCTCCGGCCAGGACAGCGGCCGCGGCACCTTCTCGCACCGCCACAGCGTCTGGGTCGATCAAACCGACGGCCGCAAGTACATCCCGCTCGCCGAAGTCGGCCCCGGCACCTTCGAAGTCCGCGACAGCCCGCTCTCCGAGTTCGGCGTCCTCGGCTTCGAGTACGGCTATGCCCTCTCCGATCCGCACACGCTTGTGCTGTGGGAAGCGCAGTTCGGCGATTTCGCCAACGGCGCGCAGGTAATCATCGACCAGTTCATCTCGTCCGGCGAATCCAAATGGCTCCGCGCCAACGGCCTCGTGATGCTCCTGCCGCACGGCTATGAAGGACAGGGACCTGAACACAGCTCGGCGCGGCCGGAGCGCTATCTTCAGCTCTGCGCCGAAGACAATATGCAGGTCGCCAACTGCACCACGCCGGCGAACTATTTCCACATCCTGCGCCGGCAGATGCACCGCGAGTTCCGCAAACCGCTGATCATCATGACGCCGAAATCGCTGCTCCGGCACAAGTTGGCGGTGTCGAGCCTCGCCGATTTCACCGGCGACAGCCACTTCAAGCGGATCATCTCCGATCCGTCCGCACCGCGCGACGAAGAGGTAAGGCGCCTGGTCCTATGCACCGGCAAGGTCGCCTACGAACTCCTCGAAGCCCGCGACACGGCCGGCGACCGCAACACCGCCGTCGTTCGCGTCGAGCAGCTTTATCCTTTCCCCGACGAGCCCCTGGTCGCGCGCCTGAAGCGCATGACGAACCTCGAAGAGGTCGTCTGGGCGCAGGAAGAGCCGAAGAACCAGGGTTATTGGACCTTCGTGGAAGCGCGGATCGAGCAGTGCCTGGTGCAGGCCGGCCTCCGGCCGCAGCGGCCGCGTTATGCGGGCCGCGTCGCGTCGGCGTCTCCGGCCACGGGCCTTGCCAAGCGGCACGCGGCGGAGCAGGCCGCCTTGATCGCCGACGCGCTCGGCCATAGCGATGCCGCAGTGCAGCGCGCAGCGGAGTAAGGACAAAAGATGGCGACCGAAGTTACCGTCCCAACGCTTGGGGAATCGATCACCGAAGCGACGCTTGGCCAGTGGCTCAAGAAGCCCGGCGATCCGGTTGCCGTTGATGAGCCGATTGCTAGCCTCGAAACCGACAAGGTCGCCGTGGAAGTGCCCTCACCGGTTGCCGGCACGATGGGCGAGCAGCTCGTCGCCGAGGGTGACACGGTCGCCGTCGGCGCGCTGATCGCCCGGGTCGAGAGCGGCGCTGCCGCAGCCGCCACGCCTGCAGCAGCACCCGCCGCCGCTCCCGCGCCCGCCGCCGCTCCTGCCGCGACGCCGGTGAACCCCACCGGTCCCGGCGAGAATGTTGAAGTCCGCGAAGACGGCGGCGACGACGCGGACGGCGGCAGCCTGACGCTCTCCCCTTCTGTACGCCGCCTGGTGCTCGAATTCGGCCTCGACCCGTCCAAGATCCGCGGCACCGGCAAGGACGGACGCCTTACCAAGGACGACGTTCTGAACGCCGCCCGCAGTCAGCCCGCTGCCGCGCCTGCCCAGCCCGCGCAATCCGCTCCGCCACCGCCCGCGCCCGCCGTTGCTCCCGCCGTAGCCGGCGAGCGCCGCGAAGAGCGCGTGCGCATGACGCGCCTGCGCCAGACAGTCGCCCGCCGTCTCAAGGAAGCGCAGAATACCGCCGCCTTGCTTACCACCTTCAACGACGTCGACATGACGGCGGTGATGGAGGCCCGCAGCCGCTACAAGGACCTGTTCGAAAAGAAGCACGGCATCCGCCTGGGCTTCATGGGCTTTTTCGTGAAGGCCGCCTGCCTGGCGCTTCGCGACATACCCGCGGTCAACGCCTACATCGAAGGCGACGAGATCGTCTTCCACGAGTATGTCGACGTCTCCGTCGCCGTCTCCGCGCCCAACGGCTTGGTGGTCCCGGTCATCCGCAACGCGCACGCAATGAGCTTTGCCGAAATCGAGAAAACCATCGCCGACTTCGGCAAGCGCGCCAAGGAAGGCAGCCTGAGCATGGCGGACCTGGCAGGCGGCACCTTCACCGTCTCCAACGGCGGCGTCTTCGGCTCGCTGATCTCCACCCCGATCATCAACCCGCCCCAGTCGGCGGTGCTCGGCATGCACCGCATCGAGGAGCGGCCGGTGGTCCGGAACGGGCAGATCGTGGCACGCCCGATGATGTACCTCGCCCTCTCCTACGACCACCGCCTGGTCGACGGCCGCGAAGCCGTCACCTTCCTTGTGCGGATGAAGGAAGCGCTCGAAGATCCGACGAGATTGCTGATCGACTTGTAACGTATCGTGCTCCGGCGAAGGCCGGAGCTCTGGGTGAAACGCGATGAAATCAGGTTGCGTATATCTGATGGCGAACCACCGGCGAGGACAAACCTACCTTGGAGTAACGAGCGACCTTCCCCAGCGTGTATGGCAGCATCGCAATCGCGTCGTGGACGGGCATTCGAAGGAGAAAGGTTGCGAGCTGCTGGTCTGGTACGACTATTACGACGATTTGCAGGAGGCGCGTTCCTGCGAGCGTCGCATGAAGAAGTGGAAACGCGCGTGGAAATTACGGGTGATCGAGGAGCGTAATCCCGAATGGCGCGATCTCTTCGCTGAGATATGCGCGTGAAAACCAACGCTCCGGCCTTCGCCGGAGCACGGAAGGGTTTGATGATGACTGACACACAGTTCGACGTAATCGTGATCGGCGCCGGCCCCGGCGGCTACGTCGCGGCAATCCGCGCCGCGCAGCTTGGGCTGAAGACCGCCTGCGTCGAAAGCCGCGAAACGCTGGGCGGCACCTGCCTCAACGTCGGCTGCATCCCGTCCAAGGCGCTTCTCCACGCTTCCGAACTGTTCGAGCAAGCCAATCACGGCACGCTTGCGAAGTGGGGCGTCAAGGTCGGCAATGTCGAGCTTGATCTCGACGCCATGCACGCCGGCCGCCGCGAAGCCGTCGGCGGGCTCACCAAGGGCATCGAATTCCTGTTCAAGAAGAACAAGGTCACCTGGCTCAAGGGCCAGGCGAAGTTCACCGGCGCAAACAGCCTCGACGTCGCCGGCGAGACCTACACCGCCAAGAACATCGTTATCGCCACCGGCTCCTCCGTCACTCCGCTCCCCGGCGTCGAGATCGACCAGCGCCGCGTCGTCGACTCCACCGGCGCGCTCGAGCTTCCGCAGGTGCCCAAGCACTTGGTCGTGATCGGCGGCGGTGTCATCGGGCTCGAGCTCGGCTCGGTCTGGAAGCGGCTCGGCGCGCGGGTCACCGTTGTTGAATATCTCGACCAGATACTGCCCGGCATGGACGGTGAGGTCCGCAAGGAATCGGCCAAGATCTTCAAGAAGCAGGGCTTCGAGCTGATGACCGGCACCAAGGTGACGGGCGTCCGCAACGAAGGCGAAGGCGTCGTCGTCACCGTTGAGCCCGCCCAAGGCGGCGAAGCCAAGGCGATCGAAGCGGACGTGGTGCTGGTCGCCATCGGCCGCCGCCCCAATACCGACGGCCTCGGCCTCGACGTGGCCGGCGTGCAGCTCAACAATCGCGGCCAGATCGAGATCGACCACGATTTCCGCACCAACGTTTCCGGCATCTACGCGATCGGCGACGTCTGCCCCGGCCCGATGCTCGCACACAAAGCAGAGGACGAAGGCGTCGCGGTGGCCGAGATCCTCGCCGGCCAGGTCGGCATCATCAACCATGATGTGATCCCCGGCGTCGTCTACACCCACCCGGAGATCGCTTCCGTCGGCCTCACCGAGGAAGACGCCCGCGCCCGCGGCGAGGTCAAGGTCGGCAAGTTCCCGATGATGGCCAACAGCCGCGCCAAGACGAACCGCGACACCGACGGCTTTGTGAAGATCATCGCCGACGCCCGCACCGACCGTGTGCTCGGCGTCCACATTATCGCAAGCCTCGCCGGCACCATGATCGCCCAAGCCGCGCAGGCGATGGAATTCGGCGCCACGAGCGAAGACATCGCCTACACCTGCCACGCCCACCCGACCCATTCGGAAGCGGTCAAGGAAGCGGCGATGGCGGTGACCGGTCAGGCCATCCACATCTAGAGCGTCAGGGCCGCTTCGCCTCCCGCGCCCGACGGGCGGCAAGCGCTGCCTCCAGCTCCGCCACCAGCTGCGCCCGCACCGCCGGCCATTGCGCCAGCGCCTTTGGGCAGAGGCGGCTCGTGTCACCGAGCATATTCTCATGCTCCCGCCAGAATTCGTCCGCCGCCGCTTGCAGTGCGCGTCCGGCGGAATCGGCGGCGATCCAGCGTTTGATCTGCTTCTCCTGCAACGGATCTTCGGTGAACCAGCGCAACGGCGGGCGGCGGCTAGCGGCGTCAAAGGCTGTCAGCCGGCGAAGGGGCACAAACATGTCCACCTTCTCCCCAACTCGGCTCCGCGCCCGCAGGAAGAGGTAAGCCGCGCGCACCTGCTCCGCCGTCAGCCGCCGCCGCAGATGCGCCGCGAAACCTTCGCGGAATTCGGCGTTGCACACTTTGCCGAAGCTGATCTCGCCGTGCCACTTGCGGGTGATGTAGGGAAAATCGTCATGATGCGCGGCAACCGGTGTTCCAGCGAGAGTCTCGGCGAATGTCTCCTCGCCATCCGCCATGTCGACTTCATCGCCAACCTCGCCGCAATCGCTGTGCAGCCTCGGCACCGGCTGCACGTTCGGCACCAGCATATCGGCGAGCCGCGCCGGTGCATCGACGCCGGCCGCGAGCTCCGCCTGCGCGGCGGCGCTGCGCTCCCGGATGCGCATCTTCCAGCCGACCGCCAGCGCCTTGCGCTCGGCTTCCGCGCGCTGCCGCTTGGTTTGATAGGGTGCGTCGCCCCCGACCTTGGCGACCGCAGTATAGAAACAAGCCGCCGCTTGGCCTCCGAGGGGCAAGGCGAGAGCGAATGCAGCGATAGTCATCCAGGGACGCATGAAGCGGAGCCTACGCCTCTCGCGGCGGTCGGGCAATTCGGCCGCATCCGCCCTTGCGCCGGGCTGCTCCGCTTTGCACTAAGGGGAAGGGGAGACAGCATTGAACGTTCGCAACAACTTACGCCGCTGGCACATCTGGCTCGGCTGGATCGTCGCGATTCCCTTCCTGCTGTGGACGGTGAGCGGCGTCGTGATGGTGCTGAAGCCGATCGAGGAGGTGCGAGGCGAGGGCTTGCTGGATGAGGCGCCGGTGCTGCCGTTTGGGCTGAAGCCGCTGCCGCCGGCGATCGGGCCGCGCAAGGTTGCGGCGCTGAAGCTCGAAGCGCGCGCCGAAGGGCCGCGCTGGATCGTCAGCTACGCCGACGGTGCCGCGCGCTTGGCCGATGCGACGACGGGCCGGCTGCTCCCCCCGCTCAACGCCTCCGACGCCGCCCGCGCGGTCGAGGCGCGCTACGCGGGCAAGGCCAGAATCGGCGCGGTGGACCGGATCGACGGTGCCAACCCACCGATCGACTTCCGCCGTCCGCTCGATGCCTGGCGGGTGACGATGAGCGACGGCACGCGCTTCTACGTCCATGCCGACACCGGTGAAATCGTCGCCAAGCGCACCGGCTGGTGGCGCATCTACGATTTCATGTGGGGTCTCCACATCATGGACCCCAGCACCCGTGAGGACGCGCACAATCCGCTTCTGATCGGCTTCGGCATCGTCTCGTTCGTCACCACCGTCCTCGCCATCGTGCTGCTTCCATTGACGCTCCGGCGGCGGCGCAAGAAAGGCGCGGCGGCTCCCGAGGAACGGTGATAGGGGGCGCCATGGCCCCTGCAGCGCTTGTTCCGGTCCTCGATCCGCTCCTCGCTTACCTCGATTGGGCGGGCGTGGCGGTCTTTGCCTTGTCCGGCGCGCTGGTCGCGGCGGCCAAGCGTCAGACTTTGGTCACCTTCATCTTCTTCGCCATTGTTACCGGGGTGGGCGGCGGCACCGCCCGCGACCTGCTGATCGGCGCGCCAGTCTTCTGGATTCACCAGAACGAAACGATGCTGATCTGCGTCGCGGCGGCCTTGATCGTTTGGCTGGTGCCGGTGCGGGTCTGGCCCGCCCGCGCGCTCCTGTGGCTAGATGCCCTGGGCCTCGCTGCCTACGCCACCTACGGGGCCGCAAAGGGGCTCGGCTATGGCGTCGCGCCCATCCCGGCGATCGGCATGGGCGTGCTCACCGCCTGCCTCGGCGGCATCATCCGCGACGTGCTTGCCGGCGAACCCTCGATCCTGATGCGCTCGGAGCTTTACGTCACCGCCGCCGCTCTCTCCTCGGCGCTCGCCGTTGCGCTGATCAGCCTCGATCTGCCCGCCCTGGCGGCAGGCACGGTCGCCGCCGCCGCAGGCTTCGCGCTTCGTGGCGGCGCGATCGCCTGGGGTTGGTCGCTCCCCGCCTACCGCCGGCTTTAGGCGCCGAGCAGCTTCAGGAGCAGCCCCGCGAACCGCCCGCTCGGCCCGCGCGAAGGCGTTGCGGCGGAGGCGGGGCATTCCAGGCAGCGCGCCTGCACCGAGCCGGTGGACAGCATCCGCTCTGCATCGGCGGCGGCGCGCAGCATCATCTGGCGCTGCCCCATTGCGATTCGTCCGAACACGTCGGTCGACGCCTCTTCCTCTTCCTCGCCGCTCGCCATCGCCAGCAGGAATTCGTCGAAGAAGCTCGGCTCGCGCTCAAGCCACACCGCCTTCGCCGCGCCGCCTTCGAGCTTCGCAAGCCGCGCCGCTTCGGCAATGGCATCGTCGAGGCCGCCGAACGCGTCCACGAGGCCGAGCTGCCGCGCCGTTCCGCCCGCCCAGATCCGCCCCTGGGCGATCTCGTGCACCCTGGCGACCGGCATCTTGCGCTGCTGCGCAACCAAAGCGAGGAAGCGCCGGTAGGTGTTCTCGACGCCGGCCTGGAGGAGCTTGTCCGCTTCCGGGGATGGCCCGCGCAGCAGGTCGGGCTCGCCGGACAGCGGGGTGGTCTTCACCCCGTCGGCGCCTACTCCAAGCTTGGCAAGACTGCCCTCGAAGCTCGGCAGTATGCCGAACACGCCGATCGATCCGGTGATGGTGGACGGCTCCGCATAGATCTTGTCGCTCGCCATCGCCACCCAATAGCCGCCTGACGCGGCGAGGTTGCCCATCGAGACGACCACCGGAATGCCGCGTTGCTTGGCGGCAAGCACCGCCTGGCGGATGCGTTCGGACGCCAAGGCCGAACCGCCCGGCGAGTCGACGCGCAGCACCAGCGCCTTCAGATTTCGCTCCCGAAGGCCCTTCTCCAGCGCCTTGACAATGGTCTCGGCGCCGGCCGTGCCCGGCCCGGCCTCGCCGTCGACGATCTCGCCGGCCACCGTGAGGATGCCGATCGAGCCCGGCTCCTCGGTCGCCGGGTAAGCGGCGATCCAGTCGTCATAGTCGATAGCACGGAAGCTGCCCGCCACTTCGTCGTAGCGGCGCCCGCCGATCTCGGCGAGGCGCCTTCCGAACGCCTCCCGGTCGCCGATCTTGTCGACTAGCCCGAGCGAAAGCGCCGCCTTGGCCATGTCGCCGCCCGTTGCCGCGATCCGGCCCGCCGGATCGGCGACATAGGCGGCAAGCTGCGCCTTCGGCCGCGCTTTGCGCACATCGTCCTGCCACGCCGCCCACATCGTGCTGTAGACGCCGCTCAGCGCTTCGCGCGCTTCCGGCGACATGTCGGTGCGGGTGAACGGCTCCACCGCCGCCTTGAAGCTTCCCACGCGATAGACGTTGGCGGTAACGCCGAGCTTGTCCATCAGCCCCTTGAAGTAGAGGTTCGCGCCGCCCGGGCCAGTGACCAGCACGCCGCCCATCGGGTTAACCCAAATTTCGTTGGCCTGCGCCGCGAGCAGATAGGCGTCGTCGTCATAGGCGGTGGCGTAGGCCAGCACCGGCTTGCCCGCCCTTTTCACTTCGGCCAGCGCGTCGCTCGCCGCGCCGATCGCCGCCTGGCCGCCGCCCGCGAAGATGTCGAGATCGAGCGCAACCGCCTTCACTCGCTCGTCCGTCGCGGCAAGGCGCAGCGAATGCACCACGTCGCGCAGCCGGTATTCGCGCGGGCCCGAGGAGCCGGAGAGGACATCGGTGGCGCTCGCCTGCGCCGGCTGTTCCACGATGGGGCCGTTGAGGCGCAGGTGGAGAACGCCCGTGTCGCCGGCGCCGATCGTCGGCTGGGCGCTCATTGCGCTGAACAGCAACGCAAAGAACAGCAGCATCAGGATAAGCACCAGCCCGTCCTTGACCCCAACCAGCAGCTTCCAAACCTTGCCCGCGAACCGCATGGGTGTTCTTCCCGTTTTCTAAGCTTTGCGCTGGGCTAGCCGCTCTCTCCGCGCCGCGCAACGCGCCTGCAAAAATTCGCGTCCGCCGCCTTGACCGGAGATGAACCCGCCCTAAATCAGCGGCTCTGGCACTCACTGGGGGTGAGTGCTAACACAGGTTCAATCCACTGCGGTCTGCCGCACCTCAACCGGGGGGCAAGCAGCCGCGCAAAAGAAGAGGTGACGTGCATGAGTTTTCGTCCGCTCCACGACCGGGTGCTGGTCCGCCGCATCGAGGCTGAAGCCAAAACGGCCGGCGGGATCATCATCCCCGACACCGCCAAGGAAAAGCCGCAGGAAGGCGAAGTGATCT
>DASVUO010000244.1:0-2975 GCA_036386995.1 Allosphingosinicella sp.
ATCAGCGCAGCCGCAGCCCGATCCGCCGCCACGGCCGCCACAGCGCCGTCACCGCCGCCGGCGGCGGACCGCCGCTCTCGCCGTCGCGATGCGCATAAAGCTGCGCAACAAGCCGGATGATCCCCTGCCGAAGCCCGTCCGGCAGATCCGCCCAAACCTCCGCAAGCCCCGCTTGGTAAGCCACGCGCACCCGCGTCGCACCGCCGGCGTCGCTCACCCGCACCCAACCGTCCCCCCGCGCATTGATGTCGATCGCGAAAGCCGACACCGGCAGCGCCGCCGCCAGCCCGTCGGCGCGGAGCGACTCCACCCCGGTAATCGCCCGCACCGGCCCGCGCCCCAACCGCCGCCACGCCGCGCTCGCCGCCAATGTTTCGCTGAACTCCCGGGCAAGCAGCACCCGCCCGGTAAACGCCTCGCACTGCGCTCCCGCCGCTCCGACCAGCCGCTCCAGCAACGCATCCTCTTCCTCGCCGACCACCCGCAAAAACGCCTTCGCCTCGCCAAGCGCCTGCGCCCCCGGCTCGAACCCCTCACCCGTCACCATCCGCCCCTCCAAAAAAAACGCCGCCGCAGGTCCCCCCGCGACGGCGCCAACAACAAAGCCGCTCCCCTTCAGGGGAGGGACTTAGCCCTAGGTCGAAGTCTTACTTCGACCTAAACACTGAACTTCATCAGCTTGATCGCCTCCGAATTCGACACCTGCCCGCCCAGCCGCTTCGTGGCGTAGAAATGCACAAACGGCTTGTGGGTGAACGGGTCGCGCAGGATCTGCGTCTCCGTCCGTTCGGCGATCAAATAGCCCGCCTTGAAGTTGCCGAACGCGATCGACAGCGAATCCGCGGCAATGTCCGGCATGTCCTCGGCTTCCACGACCGGATAGCCGAGCAACGTATCGGGCTGCCCCGCGACCAGCCCCGGCTGCCACAGAAACGCGCCGTCCGCGGTCTTGAACTTGCGGATGCGCGCCGCCGTCGCCGAGTTCATCACGAACACCGCGCCCTGCCGGTAAGGCGGGCGAAGCGCCTGGACGAGATCGACCAGCCGGTCCTGCGGATTGCTCCCCAGAAAGCCGCCGGCCGCGCCGGACGTCACGAACTGCAGCGTCCCGAACGCCCGCACCCCGTCCGCCGCCGCCGACGTGGCGCCACTCAGGAAGCCCTTCGGCCGGTTGACGCCCGAACCGTTTACAAACGCGGCGCCTTCCGCCCGGGCGAATTCGGTGGCGATCTCCTGGGCAAGCCAGGCTTCCACATCAAACGCCGCATCGTCGAGCATCGCCTGGCTCGCCGCCGGATTGGCGTAAAGTTCACCGAACGGCGGCGCGATTTCGTGAAACGCCGGCGTTCCCGTCTCCCCGCGCTCGTCGGTTTCGGAGACCCAGCCCGAAGGCGTGCCGCCCGCCGTCACCAGCTTGCGATATCCGGCGGACCCCACCTTCACCACGTTGGCAATCGCGCGGATCGGCGAGATCGCGGTCAGCGTCCGGTCGATCGCCGCGTCGATCTCCTCCGGCACCGCATAGCCGCCAGCCGCGTCACTGGTGCCTGCGAGGGCCTTCAGCTCCACGCCGCTTTCCAAGCCCTTGCGCAGGTAATTGTCGACAAACGCCGACCCCACCGCCGCCGACTTCGCGCCGGAAAGCGCCGGCCGCGCCGCCGTCACCGCCGCCTGGTCCATCCGCGCCTTCAATTGCGCCATCTCGTCCTTGAGCAGCGCGACATCCTCATCCTGCCGCTCCAACGCCTCGAAAGACGCCTCAAGCCCATCCGCTTTCACTTCCAACATGTGTTTCTCTCCTCTTGCCGCGCACCACGCACGCCTCTTGCCGGCAGTGAGCGCTCGCCCCCTGCCGAAATCCTGCTTTTTCCTGTCTGCGAACCCCTCTAAACCCGCCCGATGCAGCTACACCGCGACGGCGCCCAGCTCTTCCCGAAGGCCCTCGCCTCAGAAGAAGTCGCGGCACTCCTAAGCTTCTTCACGAACGCCCCTGCGACACGGCCCGGCACCCGCCTAAATCCTCCCCGGGACGGGGAATGCTCAGGTCGCCCTTCCGCCGGAAGGGCTGAGACCTGCCGGGGGCAGGTTTCACCTGAGCATGACCATGCAAAGCATGGTGGAGGGGGCCCAGCGCTCGCACCGCTCCTGACCAAGGCAAACACCCTCGCCGAATCCCTCCTCGGCCCTGCCGCCCGTCCCGTCCGCGCCACCTTCTTCGACAAAAACCCGCTACGAAACTGGGCGCTCGGCTGGCATCAGGACCGCACGCTCGCCGTTCGCGCCCGCCATGACGTTCCCGGCTTCACCGACTGGACGGTGAAAAGCGGCATCCACCACGCCGTACCGCCAGTCACGCTGCTGGAACGCATGCTCACCCTGCGCCTCCACCTCGACGACACGCCGCCGGACAACGCGCCGCTCCTCGTCAGCCCCGGCACGCACCTTATCGGCCGCCTCCCCGAAGCGGACATCCCGGCGGCGGTCGCCCGCCACGGCACAAGCACCTGCCCGGCCGCGGCGGGAGACATCTGGGCTTATTCCACCCTCATCCTCCACGCCTCCGACCGCGCCCGAGCCCCCACCCGCCGCCGAGTGCTCCAACTCCTCTACAGCGCCGACGATCTGCCCCCGCCGCTCAAATGGCTCGGCGTTTGATCCTTTTTCTTTGACTTTGCCGCCGCCCGCTTCATCCTTCCGACATCGGGTCCGGGGGGAACACGCCATGTCCATGAAGCCGCTCATTCTCATCGCAGCCGCGCTCGGCGCCGCGGCGCCCGCCGCCGCCGAGCGCCCCAACGAAGCCCGCGACATGCTGCGCCAGTTCGGCTTCGCACCCCCCGCCCAAGACGTCGCCAAAGCCATCGCCGTGGCCGAAAAACACCCGCTCGGCTCCCTCAAGAACCCGGTCCGCGAGAACATGCCGGAGGGCCAGCGCGCCTACCTCTCCCGCCTGCGCTGCCCCGAGGGCCAAGCGC
>DASVUO010000245.1:0-17582 GCA_036386995.1 Allosphingosinicella sp.
GATGATCGCCGCGATCTTCCTTGCGCCGTTCGCGGCGATGCTCGTCCAGCTGGCGATCAGCCGCAACCGCGAATATGGCGCCGACCGCGCGGCGGCGGAGATCTGCCGCAACCCGCGCGCTTTGGCCTCCGCTCTGGCCAAGCTCCACCACGCCGCGCGGCGCATTCCGAGCCCTGTGGTGCAGCGCAATCCGGCGGCGGCGGCGCTGTACATCGTGCCGGGCGCAAGCGGCGGGCGCGACAGCCTGTTCTCCACCCATCCCGATACCGGAAACCGTATCGCCGTGCTTGAACAGCTCGCCTCGGAGATGGGGCTGCACGGCAATGTTGCGCGCCGTACGGCAGTGCCTAAGAGCAAAGCCTCTTCCTCCCGCGCCAGTGCGCTCAACCCGCTCAAGAGGCGCGACCATCAATGACGGATTCGATCGGTACGGAATCGCGCCGGGCGGCGCTTAGCCTGCTCGACGCGGTGCTTCGCAAGGGGCTCCCGCTGGAGGCCGCGCTGGACACCGCCGCGCGCCACCTCACCCGCGCCGACGACCGCGCCTTTGCCCACGCAATGGCCGCCGAGACCTTGCGCCGCCTCGGCGACCTCGACGCGCTGATCGACAGCGCCACCAAGAACCGCCTGCCCGACGATGCGAAAGCGCGTTTCGCCCTCCGGCTCGCCCTCGTTCAGGCGCTTGCCCTCGACACGCCGCCGCACGCGGCGATTTCCACCGTGCTGCCGCTGGTCGACGGCGGCCCGCGCAAGCTCGTCCACGGCGTCTTCGGAACGCTGATGCGGCAAAAGGTCGCTTTGCGCTCGGTGCCCATGCTTCCGCCGGCGGTGGAGATCCGTTGGACCCGAAACTGGGGTGACGACGTGGTCGGCGAAGCGGCGCGCCTGCTCGCCGCCCCGCCGCCGCTCGACCTCATCTACCCCGCGGGCGCCGAGCCCGATCAGGAGGGCATCAGCCTCCTCCCAGGCCACGTTCGCCTGCCCGGCCGCACCGCCGTGCCCGGACTCACAGGCTACGGCGAAGGCCGCTGGTGGGTGCAGGACGTCGCCGCCTCGATCCCGGCCCGGCTGTTCGGCGCGGGCGAAGGCCGCACCGCGCTCGATCTCTGCGCCGCGCCGGGCGGAAAGACGATGCAGCTCGCCTCCGCCGGCTTCCAGGTGACGGCGGTCGACTCCTCGCAGAGTCGTCTTGCACGACTTTCCGAGAACCTCGCCCGCACCAATTTGGAAGCGAAGGTGGTGGTCGGCGATCTGATGAAATGGTCGCCGCCGGAGAAGGTGGACGCGATCCTGCTCGACGCGCCTTGCTCGGCGACCGGCATCTTCCGCCGCCACCCCGACGTGCTTTACCGTGTCCGCCCCCGCGCCATCGCCGAACTCGCCGGAGCGCAGGCCGCCATGCTCGCCCGCGCCGCCGGCTGGTTGAAGCCGGGCGGCACCCTCGTCTACTCGGTCTGCTCGCTCGAACCGGAAGAAGGCGAAATGGTCGTGGACGCCTTCCTTTCCGAACGCCGTGACTTCGAAGCCTTCCAAATCGCGCAGGGCGAGCTTCCCGACACCATCCCGGTGGAAGGCAACCGCATCCGCATCCTTCCCGGCCAGTTCGCGGAAGAAGGCGGCGCCGACGGCTTCTTCATCGCCCGCTTCCGCCGGACCAACTAGCGGGGGATAAGTCGCCGCCCTTCCTTGCCCGGCGAGTCCGGCTTGGGTAGTGCTTGGGTCGTGCAGCAGCCCGTCCGCATCGCCCCTTCGATCCTGTCCGCCGATTTCGCGCGGCTCGGCGAGGAAGTGCGCGCGATCGACGAAGCGGGCGCCGACTGGATCCACGTCGACGTCATGGACGGCCACTTCGTCCCCAACCTCACGATCGGTCCCGGGGTGGTGAAGGCGCTCCGCCCGCACACTGCCAAGCCGTTCGACGTCCACCTGATGATTTCGCCGGTGGACGCCTTCCTCCAGGCCTTTGCCGAAGCGGGCGCCGACACCATCACCGTTCACCCGGAAGCCGGCCCGCACCTCCACCGCACGCTTCAGGCGATCAAGGCGCTCGGAAAGAAAGCCGGCGTTGCGCTCAACCCGGCGACCCCGGCCAAGATGCTCGATTATGTGCTGGAGGAGGTCGACCTTGTTCTGGTGATGAGCGTCAATCCCGGCTTCGGCGGGCAAGGCTTCATCGCTTCCCAGCTCCGCAAGATAGAGGCGGTCAGGAAGCAGATCGACAAAACGGGCAAGGCGATCGACCTCCAGGTCGACGGCGGCATCGACCGCGAAACCTGCCGGCAGGCGATCGATGCTGGCGCCGACGTTTTGGTCGCCGGCACCGCCACCTTCCGCGGCGGGCCTTCCGCCTACGCCGACAACATCCGGAGCCTGCGCGGGTGAGCCCGCCGGGCCCGCCGCACGATGAGGACGGGATCGAGCCGGGCAAGAGGCTGATCCGCGCCGGCGACGATCGCGGCGTGTCGCTCGCCGAGCGCCTGTCGTGGCGGCTCCATCGCTTGTCGTGGCGCACGCCGCTGCACAGCCTGCGCCTGCGCGGTCGCCATCCGCTTAAACTCCTCGCCGTGCCCAAGGACCCGGTGGCGGGCGACAAGCTGGCGGGCGAGGCGATCCTGCGCGGCCGCTTCCTGCACCGGGGGCAAACCTTGGAGATTGAAAGCCTCGACTTCAACGATCCCGCTCTGCCCGCCGACTTCTCCGATTACCTGCAAAGCTTCGAATGGCTCCGCGACCTCGCCGCCGCCGCCACCCGCGAACGCGCCGCCAAGCCTGCTGAACAGGTGATGGCGAAGTGGCTCGCCGCCCACGGCGCCCAGGTCAGCGACCGCGCTTGGCGCGCGGATCTGTGGGGCCGCCGCATCCTCTTCTGGTCGGCCTACGCACCCTACATCCTGTCGAGCCGCGACGCCGACTACCGAGCATTGGTGCTCAACACCCTATCGCGCGGCGCCCGCCACCTCGACAAAGCGGCGGATCGCGCGCCGCCCGGCATCGCGCGGATGACCGCCTGGGCGGGCGTCATCGCAGCCGCTTTGGTGGTGCAGGGCGGCTCGGCGCGGCTCAGCAGGGGCGAAACCGGACTGCTGCGCGCGCTGTCGCTGGGCATGCACGACGATGGCGGCCTCACCAGCCGCTCGCCGGTGGAGCAGCTCGCCCTCGTCGAACTGCTCAGCCAGCTTCGCGCCGTCTACTTCGCGGGCGAGGCGGACATCCCCGACATGCTCGGTGAAGCGCTGGAAGGCGCCGTTGCCGCCTTGCTCGGGGTGACGCTTGGCGACGAGGCGCTGTCCAACTGGCAGGGCGGCAACATGCTCAACAAGCGCCGCGTCGCCGCTGCGGTGGAAGGCACCGGGGTTCGCGCCCGGCCGCTTCGCCAGCCGCGCGGCTGGGGCTATCAGCGGCTCGACGCCAAGGCGACGGTTGCAAGCTTCGACGCCGCGCCGCCGCCGCCCAGCCGCGCTTTCTCCGGCGGCTGCGCCTCCACCCTCGCCTTCGAGCTGAGCGAGGGCCAGAACCGCATCGTCGTCAACTGCGGCGGCGCGGGCGCGGCGGCCGGCGCGCTTCCCGAACAACTCGCCGCAGCCTTGCGCACCACCGCCGCCCATTCGACGCTGACGCTCGGCGACCGCAACTCCACCGCGATTCACGAAGACGGCACGCTCGGCAAGGGCGTCGCCCAGGTCGAACTCGCCCGCGACGACACCGCCGGCGTCGTCCAGGTCGAAGCCAGCCACGACGGCTATGTCCGCCGCTTCGGCTTCGTTCACCAGCGCACCCTCACCCTCGCCGCCGACGGCCGCGAGCTTCGCGGCCAGGACGTCCTGCTCCAGCAGGGCCGCGGCAAGCGCAAGGCGGGCGAGGCGCTGCCCTTCGCCGTCCGCTTCCACCTCGCGCCCAACGTCGAGGCGGCGACCACTGCCGACGGGCAGGGCGCCCTCCTTCGCATCCGCGGCAGCACCGTGTGGCAATTCCGCTGCCGGGGCGGCCAGCTCGCCATCGAGGATTCCATCTGGATCGACGGCGAAGCACGCCCGCACGGCAGCCTGCAGCTCGTCGTCAGCGGCGACACGCCGCCCGACGGCCATACGATCGCCTGGATATTCCGCCGCCCGAATTAGGAGCTTATTTCGTGCCCGACCACGTTCCGATCCGCCGCGCGCTTCTTTCCGTGTCCGACAAAAGCGGCCTTGCCGAACTCGGCACCGCGCTCACCCGCCACGGCGTCGAGCTGGTCTCCACCGGCGGCACCGCGACGGCGCTCCGCGAAGCCGGGCTCGAAGTGAAGGACGTGTCGGACCTCACCGGCTTTCCCGAAATGATGGACGGTCGCGTCAAGACGCTCCATCCCAAGGTCCATGGCGGCCTGCTCGCGGTGCGCGACGATCCCACCCATGCGCAAGCGATGGAAGCGCATGGCATCGGCGCGATCGATCTGGTGGTGGTGAACCTCTACCCCTTTGCCCAGACGGTGGCGCGCGGCGCTGGCCGGGGCGAGGTGATCGAGAATATCGACATCGGCGGCCCGTCGATGGTGCGCTCCGCCGCCAAGAACCACGCCTACGTTGCGATCGTCACGGATCCCGGCGATTACCCGCAGCTGATCGAGGCGCTCGACGCTAACGGCGCCTCCACCACCGCGGATTTCCGGAAATACCTCGCCGCCAAAGCCTTCGCCGCCACCGCAGCCTACGACGCAACCATCGCCCAATGGTTCGCCTTCGCCGACCAGGGCCAGATGTTCCCCGACACGCTGCCCTTGACCATGAAGCGCGGCGGTACGCTTCGCTATGGCGAGAATCCGCACCAGAAAGCGGCGCTGTACCTGCCGATGGGCCCGCACACGCGCGGCATCGCCCAGGCGGAGCAGGTAGGCGGCAAGGAGCTGAGCTACAACAATCTCAACGACGCCGACGCGGCGCTGGAGCTGGTCGCCGAGTTCGCCGACGCAGGCCCCGCCTGCGTCATCGTCAAGCACGCCAACCCCTGCGGCGTCGCCACCGGCGGCAGCTTGCGCGAAGCCTATGAAGCGGCACTCGCCTGCGACAGCGTCTCGGCTTTCGGTGGCATCGTCGCGGTCAACCAGCCGCTGACCGGCGAGGCGGCGGAAGCGATTGCTGCGATTTTCACCGAAGTTGTGATCGCCCCGGACGCCGACGAAGCAGCCCGGACGGTGTTCGCGCGCAAGAAGAACCTTCGCCTGCTGCTCACCGGCGCACTCCCCAACGCGGCGCGTCCGGGCTTGCAGCTGAAATCCATCGCGGGCGGCTACCTCCTCCAGTCGCGCGACAACGGGCGGATCGGGCGCGACGATCTCAAGGTCGTCACCAAGCGAGCGCCCACCGAACAGGAGCTCGCCGACTGCCTGTTCGCCTGGACGGTGGCCAAGCACGTCAAGTCGAACGCCATCGTCTACGCGCAGGGCGGCGCCACGGCGGGCATCGGTGCCGGGCAGATGAACCGCCTGGAATCCGCCCGCATCGCCGCCTGGAAAGCGCGCGACGCGGCGGAGAAAGCGGGCTGGCCTCAGCCGAAAACGATCGGCTCGGCGGTCGCTTCGGACGCCTTCTTCCCCTTCGCCGACGGCCTACTCGCCGCCGTCGAAGCGGGCGCCACCGCGGTAATCCAGCCGGGCGGCTCGATCCGCGACGAAGAGGTCATCGCCGCCGCCGACGAAGCGGGCCTCGCCATGGTCTTCACCGGCATGCGCCACTTCCGGCACTGACCCGGGTCAGCGGCCCGGCGGTTCCGCGCCCGGCGGTGTGACCCCCAAGGGCGTCGGAAGCTCCGGTTTTTCGCCCTTCCCCATCCGGAACAGCGCCCGGTCGTCGTGGGTGAAGCCGCGTTTCCAAACCACGAAGCCGAAGGCGAACAGGATGGCAGGGATGCCGAAGGCGAGTTCGACCCATTCGAGGCTCGGCGGCAGCCAGGTGAAGCCGACGCCGACCACGGCCGCCGCTGCCGCCGCCCAGACCAACGGCCAGCGCCAGCCCTGCACCGGCGCGTCGAGCAGCCGGCACAAGAGCCGCGACTTGAGGATCGAGCCAAGCCCGAGCGCCACCGCCAGGCCGAGCGCCGCCCCCGCCGCCTGCCAGCCCTGCGGCCAGGCGAGCGTCCGCATCGCCACCAGCAGGCTCAACGTCACGCCCGCCTGCACGGCAAGCGTGAGCATCGACAGCATCAGATTGCGGTGCCGCGCGACGTAGACCAAAGCCGCTTCCGACACGGCCGCCGTGGCCGCAACCACTTCGGCGGCGAGCAGAAAGGCGAGCGCCCCCGTTCCTCCGACGAACTCCGGTCCAACGATCCCCATCACCGCCTCGCCCGGAATGCCGAGCGCAAGCGCGATCCCCGCCTGCGCCGCGATGATCCAGAAGCCGACCTGCCGCACCTGCCGCGCCACCGCCGCGCGGTCGCCCTCGGCCAGCTTCTGGGTAATCACCGGCGCAAGGATTGGATCGAAGCTGCTCTTCAGCCGCTGCGGCAACGACGCGACCTGTTGCGCGACATAATAAACGCCGACCCAGTACGGCGCGACGAACAGGCCGAGGATCGCAATGTCGAGCCGCCGCGTCCCCCATTCGATCGCGTCAGCCCCGGCAAGCGGGATGTTCTGCTTGGCGACGTAGAGCAACTGCGCCGGGTTCGGCTTCCACCCGGTGGGCAGACGATAGCTTCGGTAAAGCGACCAAAGCGCCGTCGCGAGACCGGCAACGATCGAAATCACGTATGCGATGATCAAGCCGTCGCGGGAGCGGGTGCCGTCCGCCGCTGCCGGGAAGAGCAAAACGCAAACCCCGGCGGCGATGCTGATCGTCCAAGGCTCGACGATGGCCCGGGTGCGCACCGTCGCGCCGATATCGTGGCGGTAGGCGAGCGCCGCCAGCGCCACGTCGGCGCCGGCAATGCCGAAGATCACCACCGGAAGCAGCCAGTCCGCGCCGTGGATTCCGCCGGCCGGGAACATGGCTTGCGGGAAGCACATCAGGATCACGGTGCCGAATGCCGATGCGATCGCCGCGGCGAGCAGCGCGTCCATCACTACGCAGCTATGCGGCTGGTCGGTCGCCGAAAGCTGCTGCGCGAGCCCCCGCTTCAGGCCAAGCGTCGAAAGCTGGGCGGCGAGTTCGATGACGATCACCGCATAGGCAAAGGCGCCAAGCGCTTCCGGCCCGTAGAGCCGCCCGGCGATGAACAGAAAAGGCAGCCGTGCCGCCAGCCGGATCAGGAAGCCGAAGAAGTTCGTCCGCCCACCTTTGGCGAGCGCCGCAATATCGTCCCCGGCTTCGGCGGCCGGCTGGTTCAATGGGCGGCGCCCCAGTTGCGGCCGGTGCCGATCTCGACGCCGAGCGGCACGCTGAGCGTCACCGCCGGCTCGGCCGCGCCTTCCATCACGTCGCGGATCACCTTGGATGCGGCCTCTTCGTCGCCTTCCGGCACTTCGAAGACCAGTTCGTCATGAACCTGCATCAGCATTCGAACCCGGCCAAGGCCTGCCGCCTCCAGCGCCGGGCACATCCGCACCATGGCGCGCTTGATGATGTCGGCGCTGGTGCCCTGGATCGGCGCGTTGACCGCTGCCCGCTCCGCCCCCTGGCGCTCGTGCTGCACCTTGCTCCGGATGCCGGGGAAGTGGGTCTTGCGGCCGAACAGGGTGGTGGTGAAGCCGGTCTCCCGCACCGCGCTCAGCGTCGAGTGGATGTAGTCGCGGATGCCGGGGAAGCGGTCGAAATAGCGATCGATCATCGCCTGCGCTACGTCGGCGGTGATGGACAGGCGGCCTGCAAGGCCCCAGCGCGAAATGCCGTAGAGGATCGCGAAATTGATCGTCTTCGCGGACGCCCGCGTGTCCCGCGTCACCTCGCCGAACAGTTCCTGGGCAGTCATCGAGTGGATGTCGTCGCCACGTGCAAAGGCGTCGCGAAGCTGCGGCACGTCGGCCATATGCGCGGCGAGGCGAAGCTCGATCTGGCTGTAATCCGCGGCGAGCAGGACATGGCCTTCTTCGGCAACAAACGCATCGCGGATGCGCCGGCCGATCTCGGTGCGGATGGGAATGTTCTGCAGGTTCGGATCGGTGGAGGACAAGCGCCCGGTCTGCGCGCCGGACAGCGAATAGCTGGTGTGGACGCGCCCGGTTTCCTTGTTGATCTGCTGCTGAAGCGCGTCGGTGTAGGTGCTCTTCAGCTTGGAAAGCTGCCGCCATTCCAGGATCATCGCGGCGATCGGCACACCTTCGCGCGACAGTCGCTCGAGCTCGTTCACGTCGGTGGACCAGGTGCCCGACTTGCCCTTGCGCCCGCCCTTGAGACCCATCTGCGTGAACAACACTTCGCCCAATTGCTGAGGCGACCCGATGGTGAATTTGCACCCGGCCTCCGCGCAGATCTGGTCCTCCAGAAGCGCTATCTGGGTGGTGAACTCCGCCGAAAGCCGGGTCAGCTCCTCGCGGTCGACCTTGACCCCTTCGCGCTCCATCCGCGCCACCACCGGCACAAGCGGCCGGTCTACCATTTCGTAGATCCGCGTCGCCCGCTCGTGCGGCAGCCGCGCCTTGAAGCGCTTCCACAGCCGAAGCGTCACGTCCGCATCCTCGGCGGCATATTCGGTGGCGCGGTCCAGCGGCACCTGGTTGAACTTGATCTGCTTCTGCCCCGATCCGCAGACGTCCTTGTAGGCGATGCATTGGTGGTCGAGATGCTTCTTGGCGAGATCGTCCATCGAATGGCTGGCAAGCCCGCCGGCGTCGAGGTTGAAGCTCATCACCAGGCTGTCGTCGATCGGCGCAACCTTGATCCCGCGCCGGTCGAAGACGATCCAGTCGAACTTGAAATTGTGGCCGACCTTGAGAACCGCCGGGTCCTCGAGCAGCGGCTTGAGCTTGGCGAGCGCCACCTCCGTTGCAATCTGCTGCGGCCGTTCGGAGAGCAGATCGTGCCCGCCATGCTCCAGCGGCACGTAGCAGGCTTTTCCGCACTCGGTGGCGAGGCTGATGCCGATCAGGTCGGCGGTGACGCAGTCGTAGCCGGACGTTTCGGTATCCACCGCGATCAGCCCGTTGGCGAAGCCTTCCGCAATCCAACGGTCGAGCGCGGCTTCATCAGTCACCGTCTCGTAGAGCGAGCGGTCGATCTTCGGCTCGGGACGCACCTCCCTCTGCACGGCTGCCTCCGGCGCGGCGGAGGGCGCCTTGACCTGGCTGGTGCCGTTCAGGCGCGCGAGCAACGTGCGAAAGCCCTGATCCTCCAGGAACGCGGCAAGCGGTTCCTTCGGAATGCCCTTCATCTCCAGCGCGTCGAGCGGCTCGGGAAGCGGCGAGTCGCATACCAGTTCGACCAACCGGCGGGACATGCGCGCCGACTCGGCATGCTCGATGAGGTTCTGACGGAGCTTCGGCTTCTTGATACCCTCGGCGGCGGCGAGCACGCTTTCCAGGTCGCCATGCTCCTGGATGAGCTGCGACGCGGTCTTGGGCCCGATGCCGGGCACGCCCGGGATGTTGTCGACGCTGTCTCCCATCAGCGCCAGCACGTCGCCAAGCTTCTCCGGTCCGACGCCGAACTTCTCGACCACATAGTCCCGGCCCAAGCGCCGGTCGTTCATCGTGTCGTAGAGGTCGAGCTTCCCGTCCTCGATCAGCTGCATCAGGTCCTTGTCGGAAGAGACGATCGTCACCTTCCAATCCTGCGCCAAAGCGGCCTTGGCGTAGCAGGCGATGATGTCGTCCGCTTCCAGCCCTTCCTCCTCGATGCACGGCAGCGAGAAAGCGCGGGTGGCGTCGCGGATCAGCGGGAATTGCGGAACGAGATCGGGCGGCGGCGGCGGGCGGTTCGCTTTATACTCGCCATACATGTCGTCGCGGTGGGTCTTGCCGGCCGCGTCGAAGATCACGGCAAGGTGGGTCGGCCCTTCCTCCTTGTGCAGGCTGTCGGCCAGCTTCCACAGCATGGTGGTGTAGCCGTAGACCGCGCCGACATTCAGCCCGTGCCGGTTGGTCAGCGGCGGCAGCCGGTGGTAGGCGCGGAAGATGTAGCTCGAACCGTCGACGAGATAGAGGTGGGAGGAAGCCATGCGGGGGGTCTAGCCGAACCGTGCAGCCGCTCAAACAGTCTTTGGCCTGTGGCATCTACGATGTGCCGGTCAGCGCCCGTTCAAGCCGCGTGGGGCAAAGCGCGGGCATGCGAAACCTTCTCCTCGGCGCCTGCGCCCTCGCTCTTGCCGGCGCCTCCGCAAGTCTTGCCCCAGCGCAATCCGCCCCCGCGCCCGCCGCGGCGAAGGCGTTCGCGCCCACCCGCTTCTCCGTCGAAGTCGTCGGCACCGGCCCCGACGTCATCCTCATTCCCGGCCTCACCGCCTCCAAGGAAGTCTGGCGCGGCACCGTTAACGCGGTGCCCGGCTATCGCTACCACCTGATCCAGGTCGCCGGGTTCGCCGGCACCCCCGCGCGCGGCAATGCCAAGGGCGAAGTGGTCGCGCCCCTTGCCGCGGAGATCGCACGCTACATGGATGCGAACCGCCTGCGCGGTGCGGCGGTGGTCGGCCATTCGATGGGCGGCACCGTCGCCACCATGATCGCCGCCCGCTACCCCGGCCGGGCCGGTAAGGTGATGGTGGTCGACATGCTTCCCCAACCGGCGGGCCTGGTCGGCTCCTCGCCGGACCGCGTGCGCGGCCTTGCCGAAGCTCTGCGGGGCCTTGGCGAAAGCGAGGACGGCCGCCGCCTGATCGGATCGGCGATCCGCCTGTTCGGCACCGGCGACGCCGACGAAAGCGGCAGCGACCCGGATGTCGTCGCCCGCGCCACCCACGAACTCGCCCTCACCGATCTCGGTCCCGAACTGCCGCGCATCCAGGCGCCGCTGACCGTCGTCTATGCCGGCATCGACGCCGAGCGCCGCGCCGCCGCCGAGCGCAACTACCGCGCCGCCTACGCGCCGTTGCGCGGCGCTAAGCTGGTCCGGATCGACAGTAGCGGCCACATGATCATGTATGATCAACCCGCCGCCTTTCGCGCGGCTTTGAAGGCTTTCCTCGCGCAGTAGCGGCTTGACGGCTGCTGTATTGCCATAATAACACACCTGCGCTCGAAGTGCGGAGGTGACGATGAAGTGGACGCTTGGATTGGCCGCCTGCCTGCTCGCGGCAGGCTCCGGCGCATCGGCGCAGAGCCTGGCAACGCGCCGTGCCACCCTCGACCGCGACATGCCGGCAATCCTCGCCAAGCATAAGGTGCCGAGCGTCTCCGCTGCGCATATCGAGAACGGCAGGATCGTCCTCGCCGCGGGCTATGGCGAGCAGAGCGCCGCGGTGCCCGCGACGACGGACACGCTCTACAACGTCGCCTCCCTCACCAAGCCGGTTTCCGCCGAAACCGTGCTGCGCCTCGCCGCCAAGGGCAAGCTCTCGCTCGACGAGCCGATGTACACCCACTGGACCGACCCCGATCTCGCCGCCGACCCGCGCCACAAGCTCCTCACCCCCCGCATCGGCCTCAGCCACCGCACCGGCTTTCCCAACTGGCGCTTCAATCTCCACGACAAGAAGCTCGCCTTCACCGGCACGCCGGGCGAGACGATCGGCTATTCGGGCGAAGGGTATGAATGGGTCTCGCGCTTCGCCGCCCGGAAGACCGGTATCGATTTCGAGACGCTGGCCAAGACGCTGATCTTCGATCCCGCCGGCATGAAGAACACGTCCTTCACCGGCCGCCCGTGGTTCGCGGGTCGCGTCGCGACCGGCTCGGACACGGCAGGCAAGCCGGTGGAGCCCTTCATCCGCAGCGAATACCGCGCGTCGGACGACCTCCACACCACCGCCTCCGACTATGCCCGCTTCATGATCGAAGCGATGAAGCGCAAGCGCCTGACGCCAAAGCTCTGGGCGGAGCGGCAGACGGTGCAGGCCAGCACCTGGAACACCCACTGCGCCGGCGACAAGGCAAAGGCATGTCCGGACGAACTCGGCTTCGGCCTCGGCTGGGAAGTGCAGCGCTACGGGAAGGAAGTCATCCTCTTCCACACCGGCGCGGATGAGGGCGAGTTCACCTTGGCCTTCTTCAACCCGCGCACACGCACGGGGACGGTGGTGCTGACCAACAGCCGCAACGGCGCGCTTGCGATTGTCGACGTGCTGGACCGGATCGGCACCGATCCCAAGCTGCTCGCCTTCCTCCACAGCCAGGCGGATTATTGAGCGGGGCCGGCTTTCGGCTTCCAGAGCCGGAGCAGCGGCTGTTCGAGCAGCTTGTACCCAACGAGTCCCACCGCAACGCTGACCGCGATGCAGGCGACGAAGATCAGCCAAGCCGGCACCGCGCCATCCTCGATCAAAGCCATCAGCCCAGCAATCGCCAGCGGGTGCCAAAGGTAGAGGGAGTAGCTCGCGTCACCCATGCGCAGCAGAGGAGCGAACCTCGGCATCCGCGACGCGAAGTCGGCGATCAGCGCAGCGCCGACCAGCAGCAACGCCACTCTAAGCGGCGGCTCCAGAACGAAGAGGGCGACGAGGACGCAGCAGGCGAGCCAGCGCGGAACGCCTGCCTGATCCGGCCGGAACGCCGCGGCAAGCCAAGCGCCGGCAAGGAAGTGAAGAATGATGGGATTGGTCCAGAACTCCCATGGCGCAGCTGTCGGCTTCAGGACCAGTCCCGCCGCCGCCAGAGCGATCAAGACCGCCGACAAAGCGAGGAGCTGAAACGAGCGGCGCAGCAGCAATGTCGCGGCGAAGATCGCGTAGAACATCATCTCGTAGTTCAAGGTCCAGCCGACCTGCACGATCGGGAAATAATGCCGGCCTTCCCCGGCAGCGCCGTAGGGGATGAACAGGAAAGATGACGCCAGCCCGCCCGGCCCGAATGGGAAATAGCCCAGGCCGAGCGAGATCGCCGCCAACCACGCAAGGGTGACGACCCAGTAGAGGGGCACGATCCTTCGAATGCGACCGGTCAGGAAGTCGCGTGGACGCGTGGCGCCGCTGCTGATCCACACCATCACGAAGCCGCTGATCACAAAGAAGATGTCGACGCCATACGCCCCGTCCGGGAAAGCAAATCCGGCGGCGTTTGCGGCGTGAAAGGCGACCACACCCAAGGCGGCGATAGCGCGAAGATATTGGATGGAGGCCAGCTTGGGATGTTGGCCGGCACTTTCGATCGTCACGCACACCTCGCGGCAAGTGCGAACTCTATGCGGCAGCGGGCGTGGGCCGTCAAAGCGCGACTCTCCTTGCGCGCCAAAGCCGAGCGGACAATCCGGCCGCGACGTCCACCAGGTGCGAGCTTCTAGATCGTGTCGGAATCTTCCTCGACGGCCGGTTCGAACTGGCAGCGGGTCTTGTAATCGGCGCGCAAGGCGGCAAGCGCCGGCCGGGCCGCGTCCACCATATTGTTGAATGCCTCCACCTTGCGCAGGTCGAAGCGGCCCGCTCCTTCCGTGTTCCACTTCACGTCGCCGCCCACCCAGCGCACCAGCTGCCACTGGAGCTCGCGCTCATCGTCGGCAAAGGCATCCAGCACCCGGTAGGGCGCGGCGGCGATGGTCCAGCGCAGGTGCTTCGCGTGGGTCGCGACCAGCGTCAGGCCAACTTCGTAGCGGTCGCCGACGCGCGTCGGCCGCCGGAAGGTGATGGCCGTCGCGCCGCTCAGCTTCTTCTTCGTCACCACGGTGATCTGCACCTTGGCGCCGCCGAGATCGAACCAGCCGGGCTCCGTCTTGGACGGAGATTGCCCGCCGTTCACGCTGATCGTCATATAGCCGCGCTCGATCGGCTCCGGCCTGCCCTTGCCGCGCGCGTCGATCTGGTAGCCGGAAGGCTCGACCCAGCTCGCGTCAGTGGAAAGCGGACGGCCGAGGACGCTTACGAGCTGCGATATGTGCAGGGTCCCGATCGGATCGGGCCTGAGAACGCAGCGGTAAGCGCCGTGGAGCGCCATGTCCTCCGGGTCTTCCTGGGCCGCGCCAAGCAGCGCAACCAGCGGCAGGAGGCGCAGCGCCTTCACGGCGTCAGCACCGTGTCGGAGGCCTGCGGCAGCATGTCCGGATAGTCGCTCGTGTAGTGCAACCCGCGGCTTTCCTTTCGCGCCAAGGCCGAGCGGACGATGAGGCCGGCGACTTCGACGAGGTTGCGAAGCTCGATCAGGTCGGGCGTGACTCGGAAGTGGCCGTAATATTCCTGCGTCTCCTCGCGCAGCAGGTTCACGCGGTGAAGCGCCCTCTCGAGCCGCTTGGTGGTGCGCACAATGCCGACATAGTCCCACATGAAGCGGCGGATCTCGCGCCAATTGTGGTGCACCACCACTTCCTCGTCCGAATGGGTCACCCGGCTTTCGTCCCACGGCCGGATGGCAGGCGGCGGGGCGAGGCTGCTCCAGCTGCGGTTGATGTCCTGCGCCGCGGCGACTCCGAACACCAGGCATTCGAGCACGGAGTTGGACGCAAGCCGGTTCGCGCCGTGCAGGCCCGACATGGTCACCTCGCCCGCGGCGTAGAGCCCGGGCAGGTCGGTCCTGCCGTCCAGGTCCACCACCACGCCGCCGCAGGTGTAGTGGGCCGCCGGCACCACCGGGATCGGCTCCCGGGTGATGTCGATGCCGATGTCCGACTCGGCGAGCCGCGCTGCGATGGTGGGAAAGTGCGCGCGGATGAAGTCGGGCTCGCGGTGCGAAATGTCGAGGTGGACGAAATCGAGCCCGAGCCGCTTCAGCTCATGGTCGATCGCCCGGGCGACGATATCGCGCGGCGCAAGTTCGGCGCGGGCGTCGAACTCCGGCATGAAGCGGTGGCCGGTGCCCGGGATCTTGAGCTGCCCGCCCTCGCCGCGCATCGCTTCGGTAATCAGGAAGTTCTTGACGTCGTGGTGGTAGAGGCAGGTCGGGTGGAACTGGCTCATCTCCATGTTCGCCACCCTGCATCCGGCGCGCCAGGCCATTGCGATGCCGTCGCCAGTGGAGCCCTTGGGGTTGGTGGAATAAAGCCAAGCGCGGCTCGCGCCGCCTGACGCCAGGATCGTCGCGCGGCCGGTGAACAGCGAAACGCCGCCGCCCGCACGGTCGAGCGCGTAGACGCCCCACACCCTGTTCTCGCCGTCGCCGCCTTCCGCGTGGCGGCCGGTAACCAGGTCGATCGCCGCCATGTTGGGGATCAGGCTGATATTGGGGTGCTCGGCCGCCGCTTTCTCGAGCGCCTGCTGAACCGCCCGCCCGGTGGCGTCGGCGACATGCACGATGCGCCGGTGGCTGTGCCCGCCTTCGCGGGTGAGGTGCCAGCGTTCCTCGCCGCCGCCCGCGCCCCCTGAATCGAACGGCACGCCAAGCGCGGCAAGCCGCTCGATCGCCGCGGGGGCGCCTTCAACCACGAACTCGACCGCTTCGCGCCGGTTGAGGCCGGCGCCGGCGATCATTGTGTCTTCGATATGGCTGTCGAACGTGTCGCCCGGCTCAAGCACCGCCGCGATCCCGCCCTGCGCCCAAGCGGTGGACCCGTCAGAAATGTCCCCCTTGGCAAGCACCGCCACCCGAAGGTGCGGCGCCAGGGTCAGCGCCGCCGAAAGCCCCGCCGCGCCGGATCCAATCACGATCACGTCAAAGGCGTGATCAGCCATTCGCGTTCGAGGCGCGCGTCAGGTTCAGGAACACGTCTTCCAGATCAGCTTCCCTGGTCGAGACATCGACGATGCCGAGCCCGTCTCGCTGCAGAGCGGCAAGCACTTCGCCGGCATTCACCTGGTCCTTCCGGTAGGTGATGGCCAGCGTCCGCTCGCCCTTGAGTTCGATCTTGTCGAAACAGGCGGCGACCGGCGCCGCGGTAAGGTCGCGGTCCACCGTCACCTCCACCGCTTTTTCCTGTGCCATCCCCACCAGCGTGCGGGTCTCTTCGTTGGCGATGAGGCGGCCGTGATTGATGATCGCGATCCGGTCGCAAAGCTGCTCGGCTTCTTCGAGGTAATGGGTGGTCAGAACCACCGTCACGCCCTGCGCGTTGAGTTCGCGGACATATTCCCAAAGCTGCTGGCGAAGCTCGATGTCGACGCCCGCGGTCGGCTCGTCGAGCACTAGGATCGGCGGCGAATGCACCATCGCCTTTGCAACCAGCAGCCGCCGCTTCATTCCGCCGGAAAGCGTCCGGGCATAGGCCTCGGCCTTGTCCTCCAGATGCACCGCGCGGAGCAGCTCCAGCGTGCGCCGCCGGTCCTTCGGAACGCCGTAGAGGCCGGCCTGGATCTCCAGCGTCTCGCGCGGCGTGAAGAAGGGATCGAAGATGATCTCCTGCGGCACGATTCCGATCGACGCCTTGGCGTTGCGCGGGTGCTTGTCGATGTCGAAGCCCCAGATCGACGCCGATCCGCCGGTCTTGTTCACAAGGCCAGCGAGGATGTTGATCATCGTCGACTTGCCGGCGCCGTTCGGCCCCAAGAGCCCGAAAATCTGCCCGCGCGGCACGTCGAGGCTGACGCCCTCCAGCGCACGCTTGCCGCCGGCATAGGTTTTCTGGAGATCGCGGATCTGAAGTGCGGCGGGGGCGGTCATGTTTGCCGCCTTAGCCGCCGCGATTGCCGATGAACAGGCGGGCGCTATTTGGGTCCGAGCGCAAAATCGACCTGCACGGCGACCTCGCTGCTGTTCATCCCCGGCCGGATCATCGGCGCGGAGGTGCGCACCACCGGCGGCGGCGCGACTTCCATCGCCATCGTCGCGTCCGCCGCCATGCCGGAATGATAGCTTTGGCCGCCGTCGCGGATGGTGAGCACGCGAAGCACCTTCAGCCCCGCCGCACCGGCATAAGCGTCCGCCCGCGACCGCGCCGCCTTGAAAGCGCTGGCGTAAGCGCCGTTGCGCGCCGCTTCCGGGTCGCCGACGGTGAGGTTCGGGCCGGACAGCACGTTCGCGCCCGCGTCGGTGGTGGCGGCGATCGCCTCCCCCGCCTTGTTCACGTCGCGCATCCGCACTTCGATCATGTTGCTTGCTTCGAACCGCCCTTTGTTGGGGCCGTAGGTGATCCGCTGCAGCGACACCTGGCGGGTCTGCACGTCCTCCTTCTTGACGCCAAGGCCGTCGAGCGCGGCGAGTACCTTGTTGATCGTCTCGTTGTTGCGCCGGCTCGCTTCCGCCGCGTTGGCGCCGATCGACTGCACCCCCGCCGAGAAGCGCGCTTCATTGGGTGCGGCCTCCGCGCGGCCGGTGGCGCTGACGTGAAGCAAGGTCTCGTCCAGCTTCACCCGTTGAGGGCTCGGTTCGCTTGCGGTGCAGGCGGAAAGCAGGAAGGGGAGGGTGAGCAGGGCCAGGTTACGCATCGCATCAACTCCTTTGAGGATGATACAGTGTAACACGGGTCCGCCATGCTGCAAGGGCGATGCGAACAAGCGCTTTTGTGCTAGTGGCGGCCGCGATGCTTCAAGCCACGCCCGTTTCCACCATCGGCCACCTCATCCAGCTCGCCATCGCGCCGGTGTTCCTGCTCGCCGGCATTGGCGCGATCCTCAACGTCCTTGCGCAGCGACTCGCCCGCGTCGTTGACCGCGCCCGTGCGCTGGAAAAGGAGTTCGAATCGCTCGACGACGGCCAGCGCGACCGTGCCGCGGCCGAGCTTGTG
>DASVUO010000246.1:0-8779 GCA_036386995.1 Allosphingosinicella sp.
GCATCGATCCCGCCGCCAACGGCCGCGCCCTTGTTGCCGCCGTCGAGGAAGCGGCGTCCGGCGGCGCGGCCATGTTGTTCACCCCGGAGATGAGCGGCCTCCTCGACCAGGACCGCACCCGCGCCTCCTCACACTACCGGCGTGAAGCGGACGATCCGGTACTCGCCGCCGTCCGAGACGCCGCGGCGCGCACCGGCATCTGGGTCCATCTCGGCAGCCTTGCGGTGCGCGAGGAAGGCGATCTGCTCGCCAATCGCGCCTTCCTGATCGATGGCGGCGGCAACATCCGCGCGCGCTACGACAAGATCCACCTGTTCGACGTCGATCTCCCCACCGGCGAAAGCTGGCGGGAAAGCGCCTCCTACCGGCCCGGCGACGGCGCGGTGGTTGCCGACACGCCCGTCGGCGCCGTCGGCATGGCGATCTGCTACGACCTTCGCTTCTCCGCCCTTTTCCATGCCCTGACGGATGCGGGCGCGCAGATCCTCTCGATCCCCGCCGCCTTCACCGTGCCGACCGGCCACGCCCACTGGCACGTCCTGATGCGCGCCCGTGCCATCGAGGCGGGCGTGTTCGTCGTCGCCGCCGCCCAAGGCGGCGTGCACGAGGATGGGCGCGAGACCTTCGGCCACAGCCTGGTCGTGGGCCCTTGGGGCGAGGTTCTGCTCGACATGGACGAAACGGAAGGTGTCGGTTTCGCCGAGCTGGATCTTGCGGAAATCGACACAGTCCGCTCGCGCCTCCCCGCCATCCGCCACCGCCGCCCGATCCCGCCGGTTGAGCGCGTCCGTTGATCATATTCGATCTCAAGTGCGGCGCCCAAGGCCATGTTTTCGAAGGCTGGTTCGGCTCCTCCAAGGACTATCGAAGCCAGCAGGAGGGGGGCCTCGTGACCTGCCCCATCTGCGGCTCGGCGGAAGTCTCGAAGGCCCCAATGGCCCCCGCGGTCCCCGCCAAAACCAACGCACGCGCCGCGGCACCTTCGCCAACATCCGACCTCTTCTCCGCCGCCCCGGCGGAGGTGAAAGCAATGCTCGCCGCCGCCGCCGCGGTTCAGAAGAAGCTGCTTTCGAACTCGGAAAGCGTGGGCGACCGCTTCGCCGACGAAGCGCGCGCGATCCACTTGGGCGAAGCCGATGCCCGCCCGATCCACGGCCGCGCAACGCCGGAGCAGGCGCAAAGCCTTGCCGAGGAGGGTGTCGCTATAGCCCCTCTGCCCTTCCCGGTGGTGGACGCGGCCGAGGAGAATTGACCCCGCGCAATGGGCGGCTTAGGTCCTAGTGCACTGGCGGAGCGGCCCCGTAGCTCAGCAGGATAGAGCATCAGATTCCTAATCTGAGGGCCACAGGTTCGAATCCTGTCGGGGTCACCACCGCCGCTTCGTCACTCAGCCGCCACCGCTTGCGCCCGTAAGGAGGTGCGCTCCTGCCAAGTGCGATAGGCGCCCCGGATCGCCCGAAGCGCGGGCCTTTCCACCAGAAACGTCGCGGCGGCAGCGAGCGCCAGCATCGCCGCCGTGGTCAGCCCGATGGCAGCGGTTGCCGAGATGCCGGCGCTCTCCAGCCAGCGGATCAGAGCAAAGCCGATCAGCTCGTGGAGAAGGTAGAGGCTGTACGAAATCGCGCCGAGCCAGACCAGCGGCCGCGCGCCGAGCAGCGGAACGCCGCGCAGGGCGATGGCGGTCAGCGCGGCGGTGCTGATCAGCGCGACGATCAGATGGGCCCAGCCGTCGCACACGGCGACTGTCAGCAGAGCGGCGGCCATCACCGCCCAGGCCCAGCCGCGCCGGCCGGGCTCGCACTTCATCCGGTAGGCGGCGATGCCGATCGCGAAAAATGGGATATAGTCCTGGATGAGCAGGGCGCCGAGCAGCCAGGAGGGTTCGAATCCGATCAGCTTCGGCGAGAAGGCCCAAATCCATTCAAGGCCCATCCAGGCGAACAGCACCGGCTCGATGCGGGGGAGGAGGCGGAGCTTCCAGAGCGCCGCCATGATGCAGTAAAAAGCGAGTTCCACGCTCAGCGTCCAGTAAACCCCGTCCACCGGCCGCACGTTGACAAAGGTCTGGAGCATAGTGGTGTTGATCGCGATCTCCAGCGGCGTGCGTACGAATTCTTTCATCCCGGCAAACGTAACCACAAGCGTCGTGATGAGAATGGCGGTCCAATATGCCGGAAACAGACGCGACGCGCGGGAGACGGCGAAGTCGCTGAGCGAACGGGTGCGGTCCAGCGTCATAAAGATCACGAAGCCGCTGATCCCGAAGAACAGCTGCACGCCGTAATGGCCCCAGGGGACGTTCAGCCAAGGCTCCGTCCGGTGGCCGTACACCGCCTGATAGCGGGTGGTGAAATGAAACAGCACCACCGCCAGCGCCGCGAGGCCGCGCAATGCGTCGAGATCGCGGATGCGCCCGCTGCGTGCGCTGATAGCTTCAACCGTCATGGGCCGGGCATAGCGGGAAAGCGTTAAATCCCGGTTCTCCGCCTCTGCGACGCGCGGATTTGCAAAATCGCGGCGGGAGTGTCACGCGGAGGTTATGAAGAAGGAAGAGAAAGCGCCGGTACCGGATCAAGTGCAGGAGGCGGTGCGTACCCTGATCCGCTGGGCTGGCGACGATCCCGAGCGCGAGGGGCTGCTCGACACGCCCGCGCGGGTGGCGCGCGCCTGGAAGGAATATGCACGGGGCTATGAGGAAGACCCGTCGCACCACCTCAGCCGCACCTTCGAGGAGGTCGGCGGTTATGACGAGATCGTGCTCTTGAAGGACATCCCGTTCCAGTCGCATTGCGAGCACCATATGGCGCCGATCATCGGCAAGGCGGCGATCGCCTATCTGCCCAATGAGCGGGTGGTGGGCATATCGAAGCTTGCTCGGGTGCTGCACGGCTTCGCGCGGCGCTTGCAGGTGCAGGAGCGGCTGACCGCGCAGGTCGCCGATTGCGTTTGGGAGCATCTGAAGCCGCAGGGGGTCGCTGTGGTGATCGAGGCGAGCCACGCCTGCATGAGCGCGCGCGGGGTCAATACGCCCGGCGTGATGATGACCACCAGCCGGATGATGGGCGCTTTCCGCAAGGACGAACGAAGCCGCCGCGAAGTGCTCGCGTTGATGGGGTACTGAGCCGCCGCACAACCGGTTTGCAGAAAAGCGGGGTGGCGCACGCCGGTGGGGAAGCCCATCTGGACGCCATGACACGCCGCCTCATTCAGCTCTTCTTCGGCCTTGCGCTGTACGGCTTCTCCACCGCCTTGATGCTTCGGGCGGGGCTCGGCCTCAATCCGTGGGACGTGTTCCACCAGGGGCTCGCGGAGCGCAGCGGGTGGAGCATCGGCAGCGTGATCATCGCGGTTGGCGTGTTCGTGATGCTGCTCTGGATCCCGCTCCGGCAGCGGCCGGGCTTCGGAACGCTGGCCAACCTCGTCTTCGTCGGGATCAGCGCCAATGCGGCGCTGTCGTTCCTGCCCGCCGCGCAGGGGCTTTCCCTCCAGATCGCCTTCCTCATCGCCGGCATCGTGCTGAACGCCGTCGCCACCGGCGCTTACATCGGTGCGGGCATGGGGCCGGGGCCGCGCGATGGCTTGATGACCGGGCTGGTGCGCCGCACCGGCTGGCCGGTCCGGACCGTGCGCACCGGAATCGAGCTGACGGTGGTGGCAGTCGGCTGGTTGCTCGGCGGAACGCTCGGCGCCGGGACCTTGATCTACGCCCTCGCGGTGGGCCCGCTGGTGCAGGTCTTCCTGCCGATGTTCAGCCGCGAGGAGGCGAAGCCGCCGCGCTCAGGAGACCGCCTCCAGAACTGCGCGCCGTAGCCGGTCGATACCGAGGCCCCCTTCGGCCGAAGTCTCAATGATCTCCGGGTGCGCCGCCGGGTGCTTGCGGGCTTCGGCGGCGGTGCGGTCGACCACTTCGGCAAGTTCGCTCGCCTTGACCTTGTCGGCCTTGGTAAGGACCAGGTGGTAGCTGACCGCCGCATCATCGAGCATCTTCATGATCTCGAGGTCGATGTCCTTGATGCCGTGGCGGCTGTCGATCAGCACCAGCGCGCGCTTCAGCACCTGCCGCCCGCGCAGATAGTCGTTGACCAGGAAGCGCCATTTCTTGACGACGTCCTTGGGCGCCTTGGCGAAGCCATAGCCGGGCATGTCGACCAACCGGAACCGCACCGGATCCCCGACTTCGAAGAAGTTCAGTTCCTGCGTGCGCCCCGGCGTGTTCGACGTCCGCGCCAGGCCGGTGCGGTTGGTGAGCTTGTTGAGCAAAGACGATTTGCCGACGTTGGAGCGGCCGGCGAAGGCGACCTCCTCCACCGTCGGCGCCGGCAGGAACTGCAGCCCCGGCGCCGATTTCAGGAACGAGATCGGCCCGGAAAAGAGCTTCCGGGCGACCTCTTCCAGATCGGGCGCGTGCGCGTCCGTCACTTGGCTACCGCCTCCGCCTGCGCCTGCATGCCGGGGTGGCGCGAATAGAGCCACTTCTGCTGCAGGATGGTAAGGACGTTGCTGACCACCCAGTAAAGCTGGAGGCCGGCGGCGAACGGCGCCATCACGAACATCAGCACCCAGGGCATAATGCCAAACACCTGCTTCTGCACCGGATCGGCGGGGGCGGGGTTGAGCTTGAACTGAAGCCACATGGTGATGCCGAGCAGGATCGGCAGCACGCCAAGCGCCAGGAACGAGGGCGGCGTGAAGTGCAGGAAGCCGAACAGGTTGACGGGCGTCATCGGATCGGGCGCGGACAAGTCCTTGATCCACAGCACGAACGGCTTGTGGCGCATTTCCACGGCAAGCGTCAGCACCTTGTAAAGGGCGTAGAAGATCGGAATTTGGATCAGCACCGGCAGGCAGCCGGCGACTGGGTTGACCTTCTCCTCCTGATACAGCTTCAGCATCTCCTGCTGCAGGCGCGGCTTGTCGTCCTTGTACCGCTCCTGGAGCGCCTTCATCTTCGGCTGGATTACCCGCATCCCGGCCATTGAGCGGAACTGCTTCTGGGCGATCGGGAACATCAGCCCGCGCACGATCAGGGTGAGGCACATGATTGCCACGCCGAAATTGCCGATGGCGGCGTAAAGCCAGTTCAGGAGGGAGAAGATCGGCTTCATGAACCAGCGGAACCAGCCCCAGTCGATCGCCCGCTCGAGCGGCGTGCCGAGTTCGGCGGAATAACGGTCGAGGAGCTGGATCTCCTTGGCGCCGGCGAAGAAGTGCGAACGGTAGCTCAGCGCCCGGCCCGGATTGACGATGGCGGGCGCGGAGATGAAGTCGGCCTGAAAGCTGCCCGTCTGCGTCTTGCGCAGGCCGGCATCGACCTGGCTGCCCTGGTCGGGGACGAGGGCGGTCAGCCAATATTTGTCGGAGAAACCGAGCCAGCCGCCGCGCGAGCCGAAGCCGTGGCGGGCGTCGTCCTCGAAATCGGCGTAGCCCCAGTCGTAATTGGCCGAACCGTTGAACACGCCGACGGGGCCGACATGGTTGGTCCAACTGGTCGGGTCGGCGGAAGCAGTGGCGCGGCTGACTGTGCCGTAGGGGCGGGCGGCGATTGGGCCGGTGCCGCGGTTCTCGACGCGCTGCTCGACTCCGAACATGTAGCCGTCGTCGACTGTCAGCAGGATCTGGAAGACCTGGCCCTGGCCATTGTCCCAGCTCAGCCGAAGCGGCGCACCGGGGGCCAGGCGGGTGCCGCTCGCCTGCCAGACGGTTTCAGGCCCGGGGACGGCCACGCCGTCGCCGCTCCAGCCGAAGCCGGCAAAGTATGCGTCGCGGGCGCCGCGGGGGGAGAGAAGGCGGATGGGGGGCGAATCGGCGGCAATGCCTTCCCGGTGGGTGGTGAGAACGAGATCGTCGATCCGCGCGCCCTGCAAGTTGATCGAGCCCTGGAGACGCGGCGTGGCGATGGCGACACGCGGCGTCTCGGCAAGCACGACGCGGCGGTCGCGGATCGCGGCAGGGGAGTCGGCAGTGGGATCGGCCTGCGGCTTGGGCAGCGGCTGCTGCTTGCCGTCGACGCTCTTGGTGGCGGGCGGGTTGGCCGGCGGGAACCACTTTTCGGCCAAGAAGCCCCAGCCGAACAGCACGATCGCCGACAGGACGATCGCGAGGATCATGTTGCGATTCTCGTTCAACTTCTTCCCCTATGGTACCGGATCATGGCCAGAGCCCCCCCAGGGGTGGCATCGTGAAAGGCGTTTGGCGGCAAGCCAGCTGCCGCGCAGCGCTCCATAGCGCCGAAGCGCTGTGATTGCATAGGCCGAGCAACTCGGCTGGAACCGGCAACTTGGGGGAAGCACGGCCGAAGGGCCGAGCTGCCAGCCGCGGGCGATCAGGATCAGCAGCCTGGCGATCATTTCCGAAGCTTCGCCAAGGCGCGGTGCAGTTCGCTGCGCAACAGCGCGAAGTCGCGTTCGATGCCGCCGGAGCGTCCGATCAGGACGTGATCGGCGCCTGGAAAGCCGGCTTGGGGCAGGATCTCGCGGGCAAGCGCGCGAAAGCGGCGCTTGATGCGGTTGCGGACAACAGCCCCGCCCACCTTCTTGGTGACGGTGTAGCCAACACGCATCGCCGGATCGCCGTCGCCGCGGTCGCGGACGAGCAGCACGAAACCCGGCGTGGGCGCGCGCTTTCCCCTGTTGGCCGCGAGGAAATCCGCGCGGCGGCTAAGGGTGATAATTTGGGGAACGGCGGTGAGGCCGTTGCCGGAGCTTAGGCCGAGAGCTTCTTGCGGCCGCGGGCGCGGCGTGCCGCCAGGATCTTGCGTCCGCCGACGGTCGCCTTGCGGGCCCGGAAACCGTGACGCCGGCTGCGCACGAGATTGCTCGGCTGGAAGGTGCGCTTCATCGCTCATTACCTCAGATCTGAAACTAAAAGGGCCGCCCGAACCAGGGCAGCCACCGTTGGAGGCGCGGATAAGGAAAGCGCCGTTCAAAGTCAATCGCTCTGGCGCAGAGAGGGGGAGGAGCGGGGCTGCGCCTGCGTCTCCGGTTCCAAGTGGCAAGCCTGAACGTGCATACCAGATATCTGGTGACGGTGTGTTAGCTGCACAAGACGCTGCGGGAATTTAGCGCAGCCGCGACAGAAAAGCCGATCAGCGCCGACTAAGCTCTTTCTCCGAAATGGAGGAAAGAGGGGGCGGTTTTCACTCATGGTTGCACATGTGGCGACGGTCGCCTTCCTTGGGCTGGAAGCGCGGGCGGTCGAGGTTCAGGTCCAGATTTCAAGCGGCTTGCCCAAGTTCCTGATCGTCGGTCTGCCCGACAAGGCCGTGGCGGAGAGCCGGGAGCGGGTGCATGCCGCGCTGGCCGCAATCGGCCTCTCGCTTCCTCCGAAACGGATCACGGTGAACCTGTCGCCGGCCGACCTGCCGAAGGAGGGGTCGCATTACGACTTGCCCATCGCGCTCGGCCTGCTTGCGGCTATGGGCGCGATCGACCGGGAAATGCTCAGCGGCTACCTTGCGGTAGGCGAGCTTGGGCTGGACGGGCGGCTGACGGCGTCGCCCGGCGTGCTGCTTGCGGCGATGCATGCCTCGGCGCGCAGCCTGGGGCTGATCTGCCCTTCCGTGCAAGGCTCGGAAGCCGCGTGGGCGGGCGACGTGGAGGTGATCGCGACGCCGGACCTCATCGCGCTTCTGAATCATTTCCGCGGATCGGCTATCCTCACGCCGCCGCCGCCGGGGGAGGCGGAGCTTGGTGTTGGAGCGCCCGACCTTGCGCAGGTGAAGGGGCAGGAGACCGCCAAGCGCGCGTTGGAGATCGCGGCGGCCGGCGGGCACAATCTGCTGATGACCGGCCCGCCCGGCGCGGGGAAGTCCCTGCTCGCCGCCTGCCTGCCGGGAATCCTCCCGGACCTGACGCCGAGCGAAGCGCTCGAAGTCTCCATGGTGGCGAGCGTTGCAGGAACCCTGAGCGGCGGGCGCTTGATCCGCTCGCGTCCCTACCGGGCGCCGCACCATAGTGCGTCGATGGTGGCATTGGTCGGCGGCGGGCTGAAGGTGCGGCCGGGCGAAGTGAGCCTTGCCCATCTCGGCGTGCTGTTCCTCGACGAGCTGCCGGAATTCCAGCGCGGCGCGCTCGATTCGCTGCGCCAGCCTCTGGAGACCGGGACGGTAAGCGTCGCCCGCGCCAACGCGCACGTTACCTTTCCGGCGCGGGTGCAGTTGGTCGCGGCAATGAACCCGTGCCGCTGTGGGCATCTGGGCGATCCGGCGCTGGCCTGCTCGCGCGCGCCACGCTGCGCCGCCGATTACCAGGCGCGGGTGTCCGGGCCTCTGCTCGACCGCATCGACCTCCACGTCGACGTTCAAGCGGTCGCCGCGGCAGATCTGGTGCTTCCGCCGCCGTCGGAAGGTTCGGCGGAGGTGGGCGCTCGGGTCCGCGCCGCGCGTGACGTGCAGACGGCGCGCTACGCCGCGCATGGGGTGCGCACCAACGCCGAGGCGGACGGGGAGCTGCTCGACTCGGTGGCTACACCGGACGAGCCCGGGCGGCGGCTGCTCGCGCAGGCAGCGGAGGCGATGCGGCTTTCGGCGCGCGGGTTCCACCGTGTGCTTCGGGTAGCGCGGACGATCGCGGACCTCGCGGGTTCTGGCGGCGTCGGCCGGATCCATGTTGCCGAAGCATTGAGCTATCGGCGGCACGCGCCGCGCAATTGAAGGGCTTGCGGTTCGGGGGCAGGGGAGGCTAGCAGCCTCAGCCGGGCCCCTGTGGCGGAATTGGTAGACGCACTCGACTCAAAATCGAATGCCGAAAGGCGTGCCGGTTCGACTCCGGCCGGGGGCACC
>DASVUO010000247.1:0-2472 GCA_036386995.1 Allosphingosinicella sp.
CGGAATGCCGAGGGCGGAGGCGGTGAATAGCATGATGGAGCCGCCCATCGAGGCGCTGAAACCTTGGTGCTGCGACAATTTGGTGATCCGCGAGCCCATCGTCTCGATGATCTTCCAGCCGCCGGTGAGCGTGCCGAGCGCGATCGCGATGTAGCAGCTGATCGCCACCCAGTGCGGCACTTCGAACTCGCCCTGCAAATAGCCGGTCGAGTAAAGGAGCACGGTGATGATCCCCATCGTCTTCTGCGCGTCGTTAAGGCCGTGGCCGAGCGAATAGGCGGCGGACGAAACCAAGTGCAGCCCCCGGAAACTCCGCTCCGCCCCGCGCGCGCTGGCGCGCACCGCGAACCAGCTCGTCACCAGCATGATCAGCATCGCAAGCACCATGCCGAGCGTCGGCGACAGCACAATCGCAACAAGGGTCTTGTTAAGCCCTGTCCACTGCACGCCCGTAAGCCCGGCATGCGCAACGCCGGAGCCGAGCAGCCCGCCGACCAAAGCATGGCTCGACGAGGAAGGAATGCCCTTCAGCCACGTCACCACGTTCCAGAACATGGCGCCGACCAGCGCTCCGAACACCACGGCGGGCGTCACCAGATCCTTGTCGATCAGCCCCTTGCCGATCGTGTCGGCGACCTTGTGGAGGCTCGGAAAGACCAGCATCAGGAAATAGGCGGCGAAGTTGAAGAAGGCCGCGAACGCCACCGCCTGCACCGGCCCAAGCAGCCGCGTCGCAACCACCGTGGCGATCGAATTGGCGGCGTCGTGAAGCCCGTTCAGAAAGTCGAACGCCAAGGCAAGAAAGATGAGGCCGATCAGCAGCGGCAGCGCGAGCTCGTGCATGGTTCCCCGCGCCTCTTACGAGTGATCGATGACGATGCCGTCGATCTCGTTCGCGACATCCTCGAACGAATCCACGATGCGCTCGAGGTGCTTGTAGATTTCGCGGGCAACGATGAAGCGCAAAGTATCGGTCGCGCCGTAGCGCTGGAAGGCGGCCTTCAGCCCCGCCGCGTGAAGCTCATCGGCATGGCCTTCCATCCGCACCAGCCGTTCGGTCAGCTCATGGAGGCGTCCGCCGTTGCGGCCGACGTCCCGGAGAAGCGGCATCGCTTCGGCGGTGAGCCGCGCGGCATCGACGATGATCGCGGCGATGTCCTTCATCTCCTGCTCGAACTCGGTGATTTCGTAGAGCTCGATGGCGGAAGCCGCGGCGTGCATTTCGTCCACCGCATCGTCCATGGACGCGATCAGGCTGGTGATCGCGCCACGGTCGAACGGCGTCAGAAAGGTGCGGCGCACGGTGGTCAGCACTTCGCGGATGATGTTGTCCGCATCATGCTCGCGCTCGTGGATCTCGCGAATATGGTCCTTCATGCCGCTGCCGCCCTCGAGCAGCCGGCCGGTGGCGTTGGCAGCGCCGACGATGCTTACCGCATGGGCCTCGAACAGTTCGAAGAAATTGCCCGTCTTGGGCAGCAGGCGTTGGAACCAGGCGAACATCGGACCTACTTTCGATTTGTCCGCAACCGCGCCGAGCATGGAGCTCCGGCGGGCGGCGTTGTTGAATTCGGAGGCGTTGAACGATCGGATGAGGTCGGCGAGATCCTCCTCCTCCACCGCGTCGGCTGCTTCGGCAAGGCTGAACCAGCGCCGCTCGCGCTCATGGCTTTCCTTCCAACTGTCGAGCTCCTGAGTCACCGCCAGCGGAAAGACGTCGACGTCGAGCATCAGGCTCGCGCCGTTCCGCCGCTTCTTGCGATATTGGTAGGAACCAAGCGGCGTCGGGCACACCGCGCCGCGCACGCCGGCTTCCTCCTCCGCCTCCACCGACGCGGCGGTGTGCGGCGCAAGGCCACCCATGCCGTTGCCCTTGGGGATCACCCAGCGCTTCGATTCGCGCGAGGTGATCAGCAGGATGCTGACCGGCGCGTCGATGCCGGCTCCACGGGTGCAATACGGAAGGGCGGCGATCTGGCGAATGGGAGCGGCTCCGGTTGGGAGGCGTCCGATTATGACAAATCGGTGACAGAGGGAAGGGTGGGTACGCCCTCCCTTGGGGCGCTCACGCCTTGCGCATTCGCAGGCGGAAGTAGCTGTTGATGAAGTAGGCGATCCAACTTCTGGAGAGGATCGGCGCCAGGCCGGCCTTGCGGGTCACGGGCAGCCAGTCGATTCGAGCATCGCGGAACCCTGCTTCGCGAAGCAGCGCCGCCCAAAGCTGCGGCCGCTGATGGATGCGCCAGTTAATCGAGGTCATGATCGGGTTCCGCAGGCCAAGCGCCGGAAAGGCATTGGCGCGGGAGCAATCAACGGCGATCAGCTGCCCGCCGGGTTCGCACAGATCGTGCAGCCGCTCAAGAAACGGCCGGTAAAGCGCCCGCGCCGCCGGGTCGCGGTGCAGCCGCGAACATGCCTCCTCGTCGAGGTGGTTGATCGAGGCCGCGAGAAGGATCACGTCGAACCGGTTCT
>DASVUO010000248.1:0-14762 GCA_036386995.1 Allosphingosinicella sp.
ACCATCGCCGCGTCGTACACCCCTTTCGCCGTTGAATAGGATAAACGGTCCTGGGGAGAACACAAAGGCAGCCAATTCTTGTCGGATTTGATGTCTTTCGGATCGAAGGGCGCCAACTGGATGCAGCTGTCTTTGCTCATATCTCGTCTCCTGCTTAGCAAACGCCGAACCGTTTGGGGCCGAAACTGTCTGCCCCGATATCGGGTGAGTCAGTGAAATGGATTATATGAAAAAAGCGGCTACTCCGGGGATAAGGTCCTTCAATGAAGGCTCTTATTCACACATCTCAATTGATTACACGTAGGCATAGCTCATTTACGACTACTGAGCCGGTAACGAGCCAATCCTTTGCGAATCACCTTGAAATAATGAGTGAGCGATAATTCAACCCATTGCAAGCCCATCGCGCTTGCTGGTAGGTCTTTCGCTTGGCATGCGAATCAGCGTGCCCTTGTTCTGTGTTCTTCAGTATGCGTCGTTCGAAACATTTTGACGTTCGGGGCTTTGGCTTGAGCGGGTGGGGCACTTTGCATGGTGTTGATCAACCAGTTACTGGTGATTGTCCGGAACAGGCTTGAATCTGTTCTGCAGGGCAGTCACCCGCAATCGGAAAGCTGGGTGACGATCGCCAATCCTGTCGAAATGGATGGCACTACGACGGCAGGTCTTGCGAACAAGATCGTGTTGGCGCTGGTTTCTCTACAAGCACAGCCGGCGACCAGCGCCTTTTCCCAGACGCGGCTTGAGGCGAGCGGTTCTTTTGCAGTGGGAAGACCCAGGGTAATTCTCGACGGCTACCTCTTGGTTGCCCCGAACTTCACGGGCCAGAACTACCTCAGCGGCCTGGGGATGCTTTCGCAAGTGGTATCCTACCTTCAAGAGGTGCCGGTACTGACGTCGGAAGAGGTTCCGGAGCTTCCCAGGGACTGCCCTCGTATCGCGATCGAGTTCGTCAGTCTCGATTTCGCGCAAGCCAACAACCTGATGATGATCGTCGGGATCAAGTGCTTCCCGTTCCTGCTTTACCGGCTGCGCGGGCTCGATCTGGACGGCGCTGCGATCAGCGGCGTGGCGCCGGCGGTGGTCGCCGTCGATGCCAGGGGCAGGCCGGGAGTGCCTGCGTGACTCGAATGGCCGTTCCCCTGCGGGTCCGCGAAGCCTATTCGAGTTTCTGCTCGGTAGACGTGCACCACCAATTCTGCGCGGGCCGGGACCAGGCGTTCGCCGGCCTTTCTTTTTCGCCCGGACTGCGGACAGCGACCCGCCTGCACGAGTGGGGAATGCTTTTTAGGCCGCGCGCCGACGGATTCGACCTGATCTGCGACAGCGGGCGCTGGAACGCTCTTGAGGCGCTGCTCGCGGCGATCGCAGCCAGGGCGACCGGCGGACTGCCCCCCGGTTTGGCCGACTCGCTGCTGGGGCCGCCCTTGCTGTTTTTCGCCTCGCTGGCCGATCCGTTGTTCCTCAATTTCACCGATGTTCCCGCGGACCATGCGATCGGGGCGCCGGTCCTGTGGCTGTCGAACCGCGACGCCTCGCCCGGAGACGGCCCCGACAGCTATCGGCTGAGGGTGGATTGGACGAAGGTTGGTGACGAACCGGCAGCATCGGCCGCACCGCCGCCGGCGACGCAGCCGCCTTCGCCGAGCCCGAGCGACCTTCTAGCAAGGGAGTTCGGCATCGATCCGGGCCCGTGGCCCGCAACGGGCCGCGACCAGCTGCTCGGGGGGGACGAGGCGGAATCGCTGCTGCGGCCCGCGACGATCCCGCACTTCGCAGTACTCGCCATCTACCCTTCGGGCGCCGGCGAAGGCGCGGAGCCGGTTCGGAGCGGCCCGGCGGGAAGCTCGGCGCGAAAGGTGCGCTACCTCCTCTCCTTTGCCGCCCGCTCAAGCTATTGGCGCTACATCGTCGCCAGCCGGAAGGGTGACATCGAGGGCGAGAGCTATACGATCGTGGACAACGGCACCGGCGAGCGCGCCGCCTTTGATCCGGGCGCGGCGGTTACGCTTCCCAACGGCCGCACCGCCATCTCCTTAATCAGCGCCGAGCCGCGCCTCACCTCTCGGCGACCGGCGGCCGACCTCGGGTTGCAGCGCCGCTCGGGCAGGCCGCCCCGGCGCCAGATGGTGATCCCCAGGCTTCCCGCGCCGGGTCCTGATACCCCGGTTGCACGTGCAGAGGCCGGCGAATTCCGTTCCGACATGTACGTGTTCGTCTGACCCATAATCGAGCAGGACAGGAGAGATCCCATGGCCGTTACTCAGCCCAAAACGCCCGGCGTCTACATCAACGAGCCCAATTCCTTCCCGCCCTCGATTGTCGGCGTCGAGACCGCGGTGCCGGCGTTCGTCGGCTATACCAAAATGGCGGTTCAGGGTTCCAAGGTCGTCGCGAACACGCCGATCAGGGTGAGCTCGATGGCGGAGTATGAAAAGGTTTTCGGAGGCTCGTTTCCCGAGACGTACGCGCTGTCCAAGAGCCCGCCGACCAAGACGGAGAACGGGCTCGGTCAGATACAGATCGGCAACACTCAATACCATCTGGTCGAAGAAGGAACCGCACGCTTCTACCTGTACGACTGCATGAGGCATTTTTATGCCAATGGCGGCGGCGACTGCTACGTCGTCTCGTGCAGTTATTATCTCGGCAGCGACGGCAAGACGCCCAACCCGCTCGATCCCAGCCTGATCATCGCCGGCCTCCAAGCGGTCGAGAAGGTCATTGGTCCGACCATGCTGCTCGTGCCCGACGCTACTTTGCTTCCCGCGGGAGGCTACAAAGATGTCGTTGAGGAGATGCTCGACCAGTGCGGACGGGTCGGCGACCGGGTTGCCTTGTTCGACATCAAAGGGTCCGACGATCCGGCCTTCGATTTCAACGCCGATCCCAACGCGATCAGCACCTTTCGGGAAACCGTCGCTGGCAAGCAGGACGCGCTGAAATTCGGGATTGCCTATTTCCCGTTCATCTACACAAGCGTCGTCCAGCCGACCGACATTGGGATCGGCAATTTCGACCCCGGTAGCCTCGACACGCTCAAATCCGCGCTTGGGGAGGCAGTGGCCGCCATCTACCCGCCGACCGCCGGAACGGACAACCCGCGCGTAGCCGACATCAAAAGCAAGTGGATCGACAAGATCGGAACATCGAAGCCGGACGCACCAGCGGCCGGCCCCCCTTTGCCGCCGGGGACCTTGAGCGACACCCAGCTGAGGAACGGGCTGATCGCCAATATTCCAGTGATGTCGGATCTGCTCAACATGATCGCGGCAGGGCGCAACACGCTGCCGCCGAGTCCCGCCATGGCCGGGATCTACACCCAGATGGACGCGCAGAACGGTGTGTGGAACGCACCGGCCAATGTCGGCATCAACCAACTCGTTGGTCCGGTCGTCAACGTCGATTTTACCGCTCAGGAAGACATGAACGCCCCGACCGGGGGCATTTCAATTAATGCGATCCGCACCTTCCCCGGGCGCGGCACTCTGGTCTGGGGCGCGCGCACGCTCGACGGCAACAGCAATGACTGGCGCTATATCCAGGTCAGGCGGACGATGATCTACGTCGAGCAATCGATCAAGATCGCGCTCAACAGCTTCGTGTTCGCGCCCAACGACGCCGGCACGTGGGTGACGGTGGTTTCGATGATCGAGAGCTTCCTGCACGGCCTTTGGGCATCTGGCGGACTAATGGGCAACACCGCCGGGCAGGCGTTCAACGTGCAAGCCGGACTGGGCAGCACGATGACGGCCGACGACGTGCTGAACGGTGTCATGCGGGTGCAGGTCGTCCTGACCATGGTACATCCGGTCGAGTTTATCGAGCTTACCTTCCAGCAGCAGATGCTCCAGGGCGCCTGAACCCGGCGCTGGTATTCCACTTCGAACCGACATGAGAGGAAAGAACCATGGCCGATGACGGCAGCAAGCAAGGCACCAACTGGCCGCTCCCGAAATTCTTCTTCAACATCGATCTTGGCGACGGCAAGAAGCAGGGTTTTTCGGAGGTCACCGGCCTTGAAAGCGAGGTGAAGCCGATCGAGTACCGCCACGGCAACAGCAAGGTCTTCTCGCCAATCAAGATGCCGGGCCTGAGAAGCGTGGGCAACGTCACGCTTAAAAAGGGAACGTTCACCAAGGATTCGATCTTTTGGGATTGGTTCAACCAGTCGCAGCTCAACATCATCAAGCGCAAGAACGTGGTGATCAGCCTGCTCGACGAAAAGGCGACCCCCAAGATGACATGGACCCTGACCAACGCCTGGCCGACCAAGGTGACGGGCACCGACATGAAGTCCGACAGCAGCGAAGTGGCGGTTGAATCGATCGAGATCGCCTACGAGACGCTGACGGTGAAGGCGGCATAAGGGACCGCAGGTGTCGCTTCCGTTCTATCCGCCCGCCGCTTTCTGTTTCGATCTGTCGTTCGATGGAAGCGGCGCCGACGCGAGCTTTCAGGAGATTTCCGGTCTGAAGGTGGAGTGGACCAGCGAGGAGGTGGAGGAAGGGGGGCAGAACCGGTTCGTCCACAAGCTGCCGTTGCGGGTTCGGCACAGCAATTTGGTGTTGAAACGCGGGGTGGCGCTGCAGCAGTCGCCGCTCGCCTTGTGGCTCAAGACGTCGTTCCGGGGAAGCTTCGTTGCCCAGCCCGCGCAAACCAAGAACGTGGTCGTCAAACTGCTGGACGGCGGCAAAAGACCGCTGGTGAAGTGGAGCCTGACAGGGGCTTATCCGGTGTCGTGGGATCATTCGCCGCTTAATTCGACCGAAAGCAGCCTGCTTATCGAGACAATGGAACTGTCCTGCCGTTTCTTTGAGCGGGAAACCTACAGCTAGGGAGTTACGGATGCCGCTTGAAGTGCGCGAGATCGGCATCAAGCTGAGCGTCGGCGACGACCGCGGCGCCGCCCAAGCCGCGCCCGAGAGCGGCGGCTGCGGAGCCACGCTGTCGTCCGCCGAACGCCGCCGGATCGTTGAGGAATGCGTCGCCGCAGTCATCGCCGCGCTCCAAGACGCGGAGAGACGCTGAGATGTCCGGCTCCCTGACCAAGCTCAAGATTCGCGCCTACGAGGATCCTGACTTCGGCACCGAATGGTCGGACAGTTCCAATCCGTTGACCGTGATGATCAACCCGGCAAGCTACTCCCAGCGTCTGGCGGTAGACTATACCGACGATGATGCTGCAGGGGCTACCGGGCAGGCGCGCTCCTTCAACAAGGAATGTGGCGTCAAGCTCGAACTCGAACTCGTGCTCGACGGCACCGGCACCGTACCCTTCGCGCAGCAGCAGACGGTTGCCCAGCAGATCATTGCCTTGCGGCGCCTCGGCCTCGCCATCAACCCGGGCACGCACCGCCCTAATTACGTCAAGCTCAGTTGGGGTACCCTGTTGTTCAAGGGCCAGCTCCAATCGCTCGACATCACGTACAGCCTGTTCAATCCGGACGGCTCGCCGCTCCGGGCCAAGGTCAAGGCTTCGTTCCTCGGCTTCCAGGATCCGCTCGAGGCCGCCAAGGGCCAGAACCGCTCCTCGCCGGACCTCACCCACCGCGTAACGGTGCGTGCGGGCGACACTCTGCCGCTGCTGTGCAAGCGGATCTACGGCGACAGCGGCTATTATGTCCAAGTCGCGGCCGCCAACGGCCTTTCCGGATTCCGATCGCTGCCGCTAGGCTCCGTTCTTAACTTCCCGCCGTTAAGAGGAGCGCGCTCGTGACCGGAACCGATCCAGCGACCAACACTGGCCTGCAGCTCAACGCCGAGGTTTCGGTCAATGGCGAGACGCTCGACAGCATGGCCATCGTCAGCATCGAGAGCTGGAGCGGCGCCAACAAAATCCCGCGGGCGCGAGTCACGATCTATGACGGCACCCCCGCGAGCGCCGACTTTCCGCTCAGCGACAGCGACAAGCTGGTGCCGGGCGCGACGGTGACGCTGAGCGCGGGCTACGGATCGGAAAGCGCAACGATCCACAGCGGCGTAATCGTGCGGCATTCGCTGCGGATCCTGCCTGGCCAGTCGCCGCAATTGATCATCGAAACGGCCGACCCGCTGCTCAAGATGACGGTGGCGCGCAACAGCGCCGTTTCCGAGCAAATGTCGGACGCGGACCTGATTGCGGCACTGGTGGCGAACAGCGGCGGGAGCGTCGGCAACAACGCCGCCGCGACTGAGCCCGCCGAGGCAATCGTACAATATTACGCGAGTGATTGGGATCTGATGCTGCTTCGCGCGGAGGCAAGCGGCTGCGTCGTGCTGCTCGATGCTACAACGATCGACATCACCGATCCGAGCGATGCCGGCGAGCCGGTGCTGACCGCGGAATATGGGAGGTCCATCATCTCGTTCGAAGCGACGGTTGACGCAGCCGCCGACATCGCCACGGGCGCGGTAGCCAGCCGATCCTGGAGCTATGCCGAGCAGGCAGTGAAATCGGATACCGGCTCGACCGGCTTCACCCCGCCCGGCAACCTCTCCCCGGCGACCCTGGCCGGCGTGCTCGAGGTTGCGGCGATTCCCCTGCAGAGCTCCGCGGCAATGGACGACGCGGCGCTCAAGCGGTGGTCGGCGGCGCGGCTGCTGCGGTCGCGTCTCGCCCAGGTCCGTGGCACGGCCCGCTTCCAGGGCAACGCCGCTGTGAAGCCGGGAAAAACAATCGCCCTCGCCGGACTGGGCGACCGCTTCAACGGCACGGCTTTTGTAAGCGCGGTCCGCCACGTCATCGAGGGCGGCCGCTGGATCACCGTTGCGGAGTTCGGAATGGCGCCGGAGGGCTTCGCCAGCCAGCGCCGCGATGTTGCCGCGCCGCCCGCCGCCGGACTTTCCCCGCCGATGCGCGGGCTGCACGTCGGTCAGGTGAAGCAGGTCGCGACCGATCCCAACGGCGATTTCCGGGTTCAGGTGACCATGCCGCTGGCCAGCGCGGACAATGCGGTCTGGGCCCGGCTGGGGCAGTTCTACGCCTCCAACGGCTTCGGCGCGGTGTTCTTCCCGGAGGTGGGGGATGAGGTGGTGCTTGGGTTCATGGACGAGGATGTCGCCGGACCGGTTATCCTGGCCAGCCTCTACAGCCGCGGAAGGGCTCCTAAATTTTCGCCCGAGGAGGCCAACGACACCAAGGCGATCGTTACCCGCCAGGGGCTCCAGATCAGCTTCAACGAGAAGAATACGATCCTTAAGATCGAAACTCCCGGGGGGCGGGTGATCACGCTCGACGACCAGAAGGACAAGATGGTCAAGATCGAGGACCCTTTCTCAAACGCGATCACAATGACGCAGCAGCAGGTCGAGATCGTCAGCGGCAAGGACATGAAGCTGACGGTGGGCGGCGATCTGACCATAACCGCGACCGGATCGATCTCCGCGAGCGCCGGCGGCGACGTCACTCTCAAGGGTCAGCAGGTGTCCGTCACCGGCGCGACGGGGCTCGCCCTTAAGTCGAACATGACCGGTTCGCTGAAAGCGGGCGCCGAGTTGACGGTCAACGCGCCGCTCGTGAAGATCAACTGACATGGCCGCCGCAGCCCGCCTCGGCGACTTTCACGAATGCCCCGCGGAGACGCCGGGTGTTCCGCCCATTCCGCATATCGGCGGGCCGATCCTCGGCCCCGGGGCTCCAACCGTCTTTATCGGGGGCGTTGCCGCAGCAAAGCTCGGCGATATGGCCTTATGCGTCGGCCCGCCGGACTCGATCGTCTCGGGTTCGAGCAGCGTTTTCATCATGGGCGTGCCGGCGGCCCGGATCGGCGACAAATGCGCGCACGGGGGCGTCATCCTGGCCGGCCTCCCCACCGTCGATATCGGCGGCTGATCGTGGCGCTGCCGGTGCGCCCGGACTTTCTCGGCCGCGGCTGGAGCTTCCCGCCCAGCTTCTCGAAGGCGCTGGCAAGCGCCGCAATGGTGGCGGACTTAGAGGACATCCGCCAGAGCCTCTGGGTGCTGTTCGGCACCGCGCCGGGCGAGCGGGTGATGCTCCCGACCTACGGCTGCGACCTTTGGAAATACGTCTTCCGCGAGCTCAACACGAGCCTGCTGAACGAGATCAGCGACGTCGTCGCCGCCGCCATCATCCGCTGGGAGACGCGGATTCAATTGTTGTCGGTGACGGCGACAGTCGATCCGGAGCAGGCGGGCCTCGTGCTGATCGACGTCACTTTCCTGGTGCGAGCGATAAACACCCGCTCGAACCTTGTTTACCCATTCTACCTTACCGAAGCGACGCTGGCGGGAGGGAGCTGAGATGACGGCTTCCCAAACGCCGGTCAAACCGCGCTTCATTACGCGGTGGACAAGCCGCAAAAGCCTTGCTTATCCGGCCCTTGCGCCGGGCTATGCGCAGCTCGATCCGCGCGGGCTGGCGGGCAGGGTCGCAGACATGGTTGGTTTCGCGGGCGAGGTGCCGTTCGTGGACCTCACCGATGCCGAGGACGGCCATTGGGACGCGCTGTTCACCGGCGACGATGCGGTGCTGCTCGCCATGCTTGCGACGCTGGACGTGGACGCGGTTCGAGCGCGCGCCGACGCGCTAATCGCCCGCATCCGCGCATCCGCTGACCCGTGCCGGCAGGAGCGGCTGGTTCGCGAACTCGCTAGGCTGGTGCTAGCGCTCGCCGCCCGGCTGGACGGGTGGATCGCAGTTGCCGAACGGCAGGCGCCGGGAACAGCCTCGCGCCGCCTGTTCGAGCGTCTGGTCGCCGACCTGCTGGGGCCGCGCCTGCGCTGCCTGCTCGCCTTGGTGCGCAGGGTCGAGGAGGCGGGCTGGTTCGAGGAGAAGGTGATCGTCATTGTCGCCGAATGCGGATCGACCTGGTTCATCGAGATCGACGTCGAGTTGGAGCCCTGGCCGGAACCGTGGCTCGAGCGGGCGATCGAGGAGCTTCTCGACGCAGCCACGGCTTTTCTCGCGGCGGCGGCCGAGCTGGTCGCGGCGAGCGCGGCGGCGCTCGAGGCGAGCCTGGACGAGCCGGTCCACGCGCCCCAGGCTGGCCTGCTCTTCGCCTTTGCGCAGGTCCTCGGCCATGCGGCCGAAAGCCTCAATGCCTTGCCGCTGCGCCTCGCCGACTTCTATCGGCAGGAGGTGCTGCGGACGGTTGCCGAACCGGCGCTGCCCGACCGCGTGTTCGCCGCCTTGACCCCGTTTCCGGTGAAAGGCGCTCCGCCGCCGCGCATTGCCCAAGGCACCGTCTTTCCCGCCGGACGGGATGCAAACGGGAAAGATATCGCCTTTGCCGCTGAGGCGCCGCTCACCGTCACCGGCGCGACAATATCGCAGCTTCGGCTTTGGCAGGTGGAAGGGTCCGATAGCGAAACGGTGAGCCGCCTCCGCGCCAAGGAGTTCACGCTGCCCCCCGGTGGAGCGGCCGCGGCGGCCTTTGCTCCCGGCCAGGCGCTGCCGGACGCCGCCATCGGCTTTGCAGTCGCATCGCCGCTGCTCGACCTGCGCAGCGGTGTACGGGAGGTGACCCTTACTCTGTCGCCGCTGTCTCTGCCGGCGCGTCTTCCGCCATTCGGCGAGGGGGACGCGCTCGATGTCTCGCACTGCTTCATGCTGGCGGTGTCCTGCGCGGCGGGATGGACGGCCGCGCCCCCCGTGTCGGCGCAATTGGTGCTTAGGCAAAAGGGGCCGGCGCTGATCATATCCTTTTTGCTGCCTGAGGATTTCCCGCCGCTAATGCCTCCGGCGCCTCCGCAGGCGGACATGCCGAGCGAAGCGGCGGTGCGCCTGACGCTGGTTCAGGACGCTGTGCTGCCGGGGATATTGGCGCTGGCCCTATTCGGCGACGTGCAGTTCGAGAGCCTGTCCCTACAGGTATCCGTCGCGAAGCTCGGCGGACTTGCCGTTACCACTCCCGCCGGTGTCATCGGCCTCGGCCAAGGGATGATGCCGTTCGGCTCCGCGCCGCTGCCGGGCGCGACGTTGCGGATCGATCACCCCGCTTTCTCCCTCGGCATCGATGAGGTGACGCTTGAGCTGGAATGGAGCGGGCTTCCGGTGGGAGACGAAGGCTTTTTAGGCTATTACCGGCAATATGTGGTTGGCCCCGACCGGGTCGTGGTCGATCCCAGCGTGCATCTTTTCACAAACGATAGCTTCGTCGTCGAACTCGGGCCGGCCACCGCCGTGTCGGAGATTCCGCGGCGCAATGCGCAGCTCTTTACGCCCAAAAAAGGCGCGTTGGATCCCATTTCCCGGTTCACGTTCGGCCGAGGCGATTTGGGGGGCGGCCCGGGAAAACATCTGAGCCTCGCCCTCACAGAGCCGGCCTACGGCTTCGGCGACCCGCTATACCCGATCAACGTCGCGAATGCGGCCGCGGGTATGGCCGAGCGGGTAGAGGAGCGCGAATTCCTGTACGAGTTCCTGCTCCGCTTGCTCCACCTCCTCGGAACGCCGTTCAGGCTCGGATGGCGGGCGGTGAAGAGGCTTTCGGGAGGAGAGAGCGAAGAGGCGGGCGATCGGGCCGAGCCCTCCCCGGGCAGGGTATCTCCCGCGGCGGCGATGCCGAACCCGCCATGGCGGCCGGTTCTTTCCGATCTGAGAGTCGCCTACACCGCCAGCGCGCAACTGCCGTCGTCCGGGCCGGCCGATGGGAGCGCGTTCTTTCACGTCGGCGCCTTCGGTGAGCTCATGGCGGTGCCCGTCGCCGGAGCGGTGCGGATGCTGCCGCCCGGCCCAGCGACGAACGCGATCGACTTCCGGGTTTCAGGCTGGAGCGGCGACGTGCCGCTATCGATCCTTTTTCTGATGGGACCGCGAGACCCGGCGTATCCCGCCGCGCCGCCGGCAGGTCCGTTCCAATGGAGCTACGGCGGCAACGGGAACTGGACGCCGGTTTCAGCCCACCCCGGATTTGTCGATGGCACTGCCGGCCTCGCCGCCACCGGCATCCTTACCTTGCCCCCGCTCGATTCCGGCGAGGGCAGCGGCGATGTCTGGCTGCGCGCCAGCTTCATCGGCGCTCCGCCGCCGGTTGCACGAATTCTTCCCGATGCCCTGAGCGCTATCCGGATCGTCACCGGCACCCAAGCCGCTCTCGCCCAGGCGCCGCCCGAAAGCTTGCGCAAGCCGTCGGGCCTCGCCGGCATCGCCCGCGTCGAACAGCCGCTCGCCTCGTTCGGCGGCGTTCCCGCCGGGGGCGAGGGAGACGAATATCAGCGGATGGCGGCGCGCACCGCGACGCGCGGGCGCGGGCTCCTTGCCGAGGACATCGAACGGCTCGCGTTGCAGCGCTTCCCGACGATCGCCAGGATTCGCCTGGCGCCCGCCGAGCGGGAAGGCGGGGCGCTGCGGCTTACAATTGTTCCGGGGCGGGGTGGTCCGACCCCGCCCGATCCGGTGCGGCCGCGGGCAACGGCTGCGCTCCGAACGGAGCTGCACGACTGGGTGGCCTCGATTTCCACCCCGTTCGCACGGATTTCCGTGGAGGACCCCGTCTACACGGCGGTGGATCTGGATATATCCGCGATATTCGCAGACCCAGTTGCGGACCCGGACCGGCTCAAAAGCGAGCTTCAGGACCTGCTCTCCCCTTGGGCCGACCCCGGGATCGACCTCGATGACGGAGTGGGGCTGCCCTCTCTGGAGGGCGCCATCGTCCGCTTCGTCGCCGCGCGCCGCTATGTGGCGTCGGTGGTCAGCGTCAAGCTCAGCCTCCCGGTCCCCGGTGCAGGGTGGGCGGTGCCGGTGCCGGGAGCGCTTGAGATCAGTGCCATATCGGGCCCGGGAGGAGGCTGCTGATGGCGCCGCTCCCCGTCCAATCGGCCACGCTCGCGCGCGCCTTGCCTCCGGACCCTGCGCTGAACTTCGCGGCGCTGCGGGCGGAGGCAATCGCCTTCGTTCAGCGCTGCTCGGGTGCGATCTGGACGGACTATAACGAGCACGATCCAGGCGTCACGATCCTTGAGCAGCTCTGCTACGCGCTTACCGAACTTGGCTACCGTGCCGGCTTCCCGATCGAGGATTTGATTGCCGGCGAGGAGGGGCTCCTGCCTGGGCCGGGCCGCGCCTTTCCGACCGAGCCGGTAACGGTTGCGGACTGGCGGCGGCTGTTGATCGACCGGGTACGCGGGCTTGGCAATGCCTGGCTCGAGCCCCGCTTGGCACCTGACGGCGGCCCCACCGGCCTCTACGACATCCGCCTCTATGCGGCGCCGCCCGTTCCGGGACTTCACGAGGAGTGGCGTGAGGAGCATCGCATCGTGGAGCGGGCGGAGCGCGCGTTCGTGCGGCACCGGGCCTTGTGCGAGGATATCGGTTCGATCCGGCGGCTCGAGCCGGCACGAACGCGGGTGCGGGTGCGGATCGAGATTGATCCCGGCGCGCGGCCGGAGGCGGCAATGGCGGCTATCGTCCAGCGCCTCGCCTGCACGCTTGCACCGGAGCCGCGCCGGCGCTCGCTTCAGCAGCGGCTGGACGAAGGCCTGTCGCTCTCGCAGATATTCGACGGCCCGAGAATAAGCCGGGGCTTTATCGCGCCCGGCGACTTGGCGGACCAATGCACGACAGTCCACGCGCAAGAGCTTCGCGACCACTTAGCGGTTCTGCCCGAAGTGCGTGCGGTCGGTGGGCTCAGGGTCGGGGTCTGGGACGAGGAGGAAACGCACGGTTCGTGGGCGATCCCGAAGGACCATTACTTCGCTTTCGATTCAGGCCTCGATCGCGGCGATACCGGCATCGAGCTGCTCGTCCAGGGGCGGCCCGTGGCCGTGGATCGTCATGAAACCGTGCGGCTTTTGAAGGCGCTGTGGCGCGAGCATCGGCGCACCTACAAGGTCAATGCGGAAATCTATCACCTGCTGACCCCGCCCGCCGGGGGGGTCCGCGACATCGGCGCTTGGGCCCCGGTGGTTGACCAGTTTCCGCGCATCTACGGCGTGGGGCCGAACGGCGTCGGGCGCGATGCAAGCATTGAGCGGCGGGCCCAGGCGCGGCAGCTCACCGGCTACCTTGAAATTTTCGACGCGGCGATGCGGGATTTCCTGCTCCGCCTGGCCAGGCTTGGCCCGATGCTGCGGGGGGAGGGGCCTGAGCGGCCGGGAGCGCGTCTGGAGGAGGAGAACAGGCTGATCGATTTCCTGCTCGCGCTCCACGGCGAGGATGCGGAGGGATGCATCGTTCTTCCGCCCGGTTGCACGGCCGAGGAGGCGGCGCGGCTTCGCCTTCATGCCAAAAGGCGGCTGCTGGCCGATGAGGGCGGCATTCGCAAGAGCCGGGGGCGGGGCCTCGATTACCGGGTGCGGCGCTGGCGCCGCCGGACCAGCGGCGTGGAGATGCGCAGCCAGATCATGCTCGCGTCCGAGCTGTGCCTGCCGCGGCGCCGGCGGCCGCGCCTCACCGTGATCGAGCATGTGCTGCTTCGCCGCCGGCGTGCGGAGGAGCAGCCGGACACAGGCTGGCGACCGATGACTGCGACGGCCATCGTTCACCTGCCCGGGGGGCACGGCGACGACGCCGGCTATCGGCGCCGGGTGGAGGCGATGATCCGGGCGAACACACCGGCGCACGTTGCGCTTGAGACGCGGTTCGTCGACCGCGAGCATTGGGTGCGGTTCCGGCGGCTGCACAAATTGTGGCGCTGGGCGCTTCGCGACGACCTAGGCGAAGCGGCGGACCTGCTCGCGGAGGAGATGCTTGCCAGGTTCGAGGATTGGACGGAGAAGCCCTTTTGAGCGACAAACAAGAAGCGGGGCGGACCATCACCAACGGCGCTGCAATCGAGGCGGAGATAGCCTGGTTCACCGCTCTCCTGGACCTGCGCTTTCGCATCCACGGCGGCGAAGGTGAGGATGGCGACGTACTTGCGCTCCTGCCGGCGCCAAACCTCCCGGCGGGAACCTTCTACGCCGATGCGGTGGCGGCGGCCGGCCTGGGCGCCGCCGAGCGGCTCGTCCTAATCCTCGCCGCCCTGCCGCATCTCAGGCCGCAGGCGCTTGATCCGCTATTGATCGAAAACCAAAGCGCCGGCCGCCGCTTCACGGAATTCGGCGGTGCCGACGCGGCGGGCCGGAGCGGCTTCCGCCCGACCCGGGAAACGGCCCTGTTCCTGCTGGCGGGCGAGGACATGGATCGGAGGCTTGAGGCCCAGGCCTTGTTCGCGCCCGACGCGCCGTTGCAGGCGCGCGGCATCCTCGACGTGGCCGACCAGCCGGGCGAGGCGGGGCCGTGGCTGCCCCTCGCGGTAAGCGCGCGCTGGCTGGGCCGGCTGACCACCGGCGCCGCCGCCGCTCCAGGCTTTGGCCCTGCTTTCCCGGCGCAGCGGCTGGATACGCCCTACGAGCGCAAGGACCTGGTGCTCACCGAAGAGGTCGCTGAGGAGATAGACGGCATCGTCGCGTGGGTGCGGCACGAGCGCGCGCTGATGGAGGATTGGGGCCTCGCCCGCCACGTCAGGCCGGGCTACCGCGCGCTCTTCCACGGCCCGCCCGGCACCGGCAAGACGATGACTGCGGCGGTGCTCGGCAAGACGCTCGGCCTCCCCGTGTATCGCGTCGATCTCTCCCGCGTGGTGAGCAAATGGATCGGCGAGACGGAGAAGAACCTCTCGGCCTTGTTCGACGGGGCGGCCGAGGGCGGCATGATCCTGTTCTTCGACGAGGCCGACGCGCTGTTCGGCAAGCGCGGCGAAACGAGGAGCGCCAACGACCGTCACGCCAACCAGCAGACCTCCTATCTGCTCCAGCGGATCGAGGAGAGCCCGGGGGTGGTGATCCTCGCAAGCAACCTCAAGGGCAATATCGACGTGGCCTTCGCCCGGCGATTT
>DASVUO010000249.1:0-1553 GCA_036386995.1 Allosphingosinicella sp.
ATGACGTAGGGCAAGCCGATGAGGCGCCTCGCTATCCAGGCCGACACGGCCGTGTCGAGATCGACTGCGTGAACGAGGCTGATCCGGGAACGGTGTTTCCAAAGTGTCGCCATGAAGAAGATGTTGGCGCGTAACAGGTGGAGTGCCAGGTGCCACCGACGGCCGCTCTGCGGCCGGCTGGAGAAGGGAAATTGAGGAAAGCCGAGTTCCGCTGCAGGAGAGTTGCCGCGGGCCCAGAAGGCGGCGGCATGTGGGATGTTCCGGCTTTGCAGCGCTTTGCTGTAGCGCAGCAGTCGCGAGTCGATGCCGATGTGCTCCTCAGGAACATTATCAACGGGGCGACCTCGTTGGCGCAGTCTGCTGCACGCCGGCAGTGGCCCCGCAGCGGGTGCCGGGTGCAGGGTGTGCAACAAAATGCTTACCGGGCGGTGTTAAACATGCCAAAATTGCGAGATCCTGAGCATGCTCCCGTGCGATTTCCTGCACATCTTCGGAACCTTCGATCACGGGGGCGCCGAAGCGCGTACATTGGACTTGATGCGCGGCTTCGGGGCGCGGGCGACGCATACCGTGCTGGTCGCAGATCAGGCGGCACTCGGCGCGAGGCTCGGCGTCTCACCTGAACTGAGCGTCTGTTTCCCTAAAGATGAAAGCCGTTCGGTGTCCGGCCATCCGACGCTTGCACGATTGTTACGGTTGGCCCGCCTTATGCAGCCTCACGATCTGATCCTGACCTATGGCTGGGGCGGGATGGACTTCGTGATGGCGCGAAGGCTTTTCTCCCGCATGATCCGGCTTCCCGCTTTGGTCCATCACGAGGATGGAACCGACCCGCATCGCTCCGGAGCACGCGGGAAGCTTCGGCATGCCTATCGCCGCTTCGCCCTTCGCGGCGCGAGCAGAGTTGTGGTTCCGTCGCGCTCGCTGCCTGAAGTGGCTCTCACGGATTGGAAGGTGCCGCCCGACATTCTGAAATACATACCCAACGGTATCCGGCTGGATCCGAAAGCCTGCCGCGGCACCGAAACTGCGAACAGCGCCGCTCGGCGTATGCCCGGTGAGACCGTCGTAGTTTGCGTTGCGGGCCTTCGTCCTGAGAAGAATCTGCCGCGGCTCGTGCGAGCGGCCGCGCTAGCCGGCACGGACATCAGGCTCGTCATCGTGGGAGAGGGGCCTGAGCGGGAGGTTGTCACCGCCGAAGCGAGAAAATGGACCTTCGAACACCAGCTCGACATGATCGGGTTTGTCGCCGACGTTCCAAACTATCTTGCTGCAGCGGATATATTTGCATTGTCCTCGGACACGGAACAGTGCCCTTTGTCGGTCATGGAGGCGATGGCCGCGGGCCTACCCGTCGTGGCACCCTCGGTCGGCGACATCGAAAGCATGGTGTCTGAGGCGAACAGGCCCTTCATCGTCCCTCCGAACGACGAAGAACGATTGGCAGCCGCCATTCGAAGGCTGGCAGATGATCCTGCACTCTGCACTGCCATCGGTGCGTCGAACGCCGATCGCGCCCGCAGCCACTATGGCAGTGCCGGCATGATCGATGC
>DASVUO010000250.1:0-5602 GCA_036386995.1 Allosphingosinicella sp.
TTCGACGAAGGCAGCCACATCGACGCACTGCTCCGCTCACCGAAGGTCGCGCCCGATCTCGCGGCGGATGAAGAGTAAGCCTCTCCTCCTCTTGAGCCTTCTCGCCGCAGCGCCTGTCCAGGCGCAGCAGGCGAAGCCGCCGGCGCTTTCTTCATTTGCATCCAACGCCGCCGGCTTTGCTCCACGCGGCTGGACGGTTGAACGCGAAGCGCGGGGCGATCTGAACCGCGACGGCCTCCCCGATTTCGCCTTTGTGCTGATCGCGGCCAAACCCGACCCGAACCCGCGCATGCTCGGCGTCGCTTTGGGCAAGGCCGGCGGCGGCTACACACTGGCGGCCCTCAACAGCGCTTTTCTTCCGGCGAAGCGACGGCCGAATGGCCTTTCGGAGGGCTGGATGCTGTTTGAAGAGGACAGCATCGCAATTGCGAAGAATCAGCTCCACATCCGCTTCGAATATACGCGCGGCCATCGAAGCTTCACCTTCGGCTGGCGCGCCGGCACGCTTCAACTGACCGGCTTTGACTCGGTGGCGGTCGGCGGCGGCTGTCTCGACCAGCTCAGCATCAACTTCCTCACCCGCCGGGCGAAGATGAGCGCCGGCTGGATAGATGCCCCCGATCCCAAGCCGGTCTGGCGCACCCTTCCGCCGCGTCCGCTGCTGAGCCTGCAGGCATTGGGGGACGGCGAGGAGCTCGACCCCTACGGCCTGATCACAAGCTTCCCACTGCGCTGTCCGGAGCGGCCATGACCCTTGGTGACGCGATGCAGGAAGGCGACCTCCGCCTCGAGCCGGTGGCGGAGGCGCATCGTGCGGCGCTGAAGGCGGCGTGCGCGGAAGACCTCGACATCTGGCAGATCTACTCGACGCCGTTCGATCCGGAGCATTTCAACGGGAGCTTCGATCTCATCCGGTCGCGGCCGAACTGGCGCTGTTTCGCAATCCACCTCGCCGGGCGCGTGGTGGGCATGAGCTGCTTCCTCGGGATCGATCCAGAGCGCGCGGTTCTCGAGATCGGCAACACCTACTACGTCCCGGCCTTGCGCGGCACCGGCTTCAACCGGCGGGTGAAGGATCTGATGCTGAACCGCGCCTTCGACTGTGGCTTCCGCCGGGTTGAGTTCCGCGTCGACGCCCGCAACGGCCGCAGCCAGGCAGCGATGGCCAAGCTCGGCGCGGTGCGCGAAGGCGTGCTTCGCGCCGACCGGATCACCTGGACCGGCCACGTCCGCGACACGGTGCTGTTCTCGATTCTCGCGAACGAATGGCCGGAGGCAGAGCATGCAGCCCGGTAACGTGGTCTTCGACGTTGCGACCTGGCTGATCCCGCTGGTGATCGCCATCGTGCTGCACGAAATTTCGCACGGCTGGGTTGCCAATGCGTTCGGCGATCCCACCGCGCGCGATCGCGGCCGCCTGACCCTGAACCCGATCCGGCACGTCGATCCGATCGGCACAATTGGCCTGCCGCTGCTCCTCGCCGTCAGCGGCGCACCCGTCTTCGGCTGGGCGAAGCCGGTGCCGGTTGTCGCCGCCCGCTTGCGCAACCCGCGCCTGCACATGATGCTGGTCGCGCTTGCCGGGCCGGGCATCAACCTCGTGCTGGCGATGCTCGCCGCGATCGCGCTGGCGCTCACGCTGCCGGCGCTCCAGCCGGGCTCCGCCGCCGGCGCTTTCGCCGCGGCGAACCTCGAGAACTTCCTGGTCATCAACGTCTTCCTTGCGGTGTTCAACATGCTGCCTATCCCGCCCTTCGATGGCAGCCATGTCGTCGAAGGCCTGCTGCCGAGGCCGCTCGCCCGGCGTTATGCCGCCTTCGGGCGCTACGGCTTCCTGCTGCTGATCCTGCTCCTCGTCGTGCTGCCGATGATCGTGCCGCAAGCGAACATCGTCGAGCGGCTGGTGGTGCCGCCGGTGAAGCTGCTGCTCGGCTTCTTCCTCGGCCTTGTCGGGCTGACCTGACGCGCGGGCTTACCGTGGGCGCCTGAGGCGCTAGAGTGGCTCCATGGCCAAGCTTTATTTTTATTATGCGTCGATGAACGCGGGCAAGTCGACGATCCTGCTCCAGACGGCGTTCAACTACCGCGAGCGCGGAATGCAGCCGATGCTTTACACCGCCGGCATCCACGACCGCTCCGGCTTCGGTGTGATCGACTCGCGCATCGGCATTACCGAGCAAGCCAATACCTTCAACGCCGCCACCGATCTTTGCGCCGAGGTTGAGGCGGAGATGAAGAAGGGCGGCGTCCACTGCGTGTTGGTGGACGAAGCGCAGTTCCTGACCGCAGAGCAGGTCCGCCAGCTCGCCTCGGTCTGCGACACGCTGAAGGTGCCGGTGCTCGCCTACGGCCTGCGCACGGACTTCCAGGGCAATCTCTTCCCGGGTAGTGCGGGTCTGCTCGCGCTCGCCGACAAGCTCGTTGAGCTGAAGGCGATCTGCGAATGCGGGCGCAAGGCGACCATGAACCTGCGCGTCGATGGCGAGGGGCGGGCGGTGCGCGCCGGCCGGCAGACGGAGATCGGCGGCAACGACCGCTACCTCGCGCTCTGCCGCCGCCACTTCACCGAACAGATGCACGAGCCGGAGGCGCCGCAGCTTCGGCTGATGCTTCCCGGCACGCTGGCCGGCCGGCGCTGATCCGGTGCACGGCTGGCTGGTGATCGACAAGCCGGTGGGGCCGGGCTCCACCGACATCGTCTCGAAGGTGAAGCGGGCGCTGCGCGAAGGCGGCTACCCAAAGGCCAAGGTCGGCCACGGCGGCACGCTCGATCCCCTGGCGAGCGGCGTCCTTCCTGTGGCGCTCGGCGAAGCGACCAAGCTCGCCGGGCGGATGCTCGACGCGGATAAGGTGTATCACTTCACCATCCGCTTCGGGGAACAGACCGACACGCTGGACGGGGAGGGGGCGGTGGTCGCCACGTCCGATGTGCGGCCGATGCTGGCGGCGGTGGAGGCGGTCCTCCCCAGCTTCACGGGCGAGATCGACCAGATTCCGCCCATCTACTCCGCCCTCAAGGTAGACGGCCAACGCGCCTACACCCTCGCTCGCGCCGGCGCCGAAGTGGAAATGAAGACGCGCGCAGTGACGATCCACGTCCTCTCCGTCCGTGCTGACCCCACCTCGGTTTGTGCTGACCCCCCCTCCGCTCGTGTCGAGCGAAGTCGAGACACGCTTTCAAAGGGCGCGGAAGAAGGACGCTTCTCGACTTCGCTCGAAGCGAGCGGTTCTCCTTTCCCAGCTCTTAATGAAATCACCCTCACCGCCCGCGTGTCCAAGGGTACCTACATCCGCTCCCTCGCGCGCGACATCGCGCTGGCGCTCGGTACCGTCGGGCATGTCACCATGCTGAGGCGGCTGAAGGCTGGTCCCTTCACCCTCGAAGGCGCGATTTCGCTGGACAATCTGGGGGAATACGCTAACGCGCGAACCCTTGAACAGGCACTCCTGCCGCTGACGGCGGGGCTGGACGACATCCCGGCTCTCCCCGTCACCCCCGATCAGGCAGGGGCGCTCCGCCAGGGGCGCGAAGTGATCGGGATCGCCGCAAAGCCAGGGCTTCATCTAGCAACCGACGGGTCTGTTCCGGTTGCGCTTGTGGAGCTTCACGGGGGAATTCTCCGGGTGGTGCGCGGCTTCAACCTTTAGAAACAGGAGTTTACGATGTCGGTTACAGCCGAGCGCAAGCAGGAAATCATCAACGACAACGCCCGCGGATCCACGGACACGGGTTCTCCCGAAGTTCAGGTCGCGATCCTGACGGAGCGGATCGTCAACCTGACCGAGCATTTCAAGACCCACGCGAAGGACAACCATTCGCGCCGCGGTCTGCTGATGCTGGTCAACAAGCGCCGTTCGCTTCTGGATTATCTTCGGAAAACTGACGGGGACCGCTACCTCGCCCTTATCGCGAAGCTGGGCCTTCGCAAGTAACGCTCAAGCGGCCCTACGGGGCCGCTTGGCACATCTGGCGCCCGCAATTCGGCGGTTTCGCCGGAAACCGGACCATCAGGGTCCACCCCAAGTCCAGTCAATTCGGCTGGCACTCGGGTTCCCACGAAAGTACTACTTTCGTGGGGTCCCATAGGCCCCCGTCGCATCCGGCGACGGGCGTATAAGGAAATCAAATGTTCGACATGAAGAAAGTTGAAATCGAGTGGGGCGGCAAGACGCTCACTCTCGAAACGGGCCGCGTTGCCCGCCAGGCCGACGGCGCGGTGCTCGCGACCCTCGGCGAGACCGTCGTCCTCTGCGCCGTCACGGCCGCGAAGAACGTGAAGCCGGGGCAGGATTTCTTCCCGCTCACCGTCCATTATCAGGAAAAATTCTCGGCCGCCGGACGCATCCCGGGCGGCTTCTTCAAGCGTGAGCGCGGCGCCACCGAAAAGGAAACGCTGACCAGCCGCCTGATAGATCGCCCGATCAGGCCTTTGTTTCCCGAAGGCTTCTACAATGAAGTTTTGTGCATCGCTCATGTGATGTCGTATGACGGCGAGAACGAGCCGGACGTGTTGGCGATGATCGCTGCTTCCGCCGCTCTTACTCTCTCCGGCATTCCGTTCATGGGCCCGATCGCCGCGGCGCGCGTCGGCTACCAGGATGGCGACTATATCCTGAACCCCAGCCAGGCGCAGATTGCGGAAGGCGAGCTCGACCTGGTCGTCGCCGGTACGCACAACGCAGTGATGATGGTGGAATCGGAAGCCAAGGAGCTTTCCGAGGACGTGATGCTAAAGGGCGTGATGTTCGCCCACCGTTCGATCCAGCCGGTGATCGACGGCATCATCCGCCTGGCCGAGCAGGCCGCCAAGGACCCCTGGGATCTCCCGGAAGGCCCCGACACGTCGGCGATCAAGGCCCGCCTCAAGGACCTGATCGGCGCCGACCTTGCCGCCGCCTACAAGCTCACCGACAAGCAGCAGCGCCAGACGGCGATCAACGAAGCCCGCGCCAAGGCCCGCACCGGCCTCGCCGACATGGAAGCCAGCGATCCCGCCGGCTATCTGGGCGCCTTGAAGCTCGTCAAAAAGCTCGAAGCGGACATCGTCCGCGGCGCGATCCTGAAGGAAGGCATCCGCATCGACGGCCGCGACACCAAGACGGTGCGCCCGATCGACGCCATGGTCGGCTTCCTGCCGCGCACCCACGGCTCGGCGCTGTTCACGCGCGGCGAAACCCAGGCGATCTGCACCACCACCTTGGGCACCAAGGATGCGGAGCAGATGATCGACGGGCTGGAAGGCCTCTCCTACCAGCGCTTCATGCTGCACTATAACTTCCCGCCGTACAGCGTCGGCGAAGTCGGCCGCTTCGGCGCGCCGGGCCGCCGCGAAGTCGGCCACGGCAAGCTCGCCTGGCGCGCGCTTCACCCGGTGCTCCCCAGCCACGACGAATTCCCGTACACGATCCGCGTCCTTTCGGACATCACGGAGTCGAACGGCTCATCCTCCATGGCCACCGTCTGCGGCGGCAGCCTTGCGCTGATGGACGCCGGCGTGCCCCTGAAGCGCCCGGTCTCCGGCATCGCCATGGGCCTGATCAAGGAAGGGGACGACTTCGCGGTCATCTCCGACATCCTCGGCGACGAGGATCACCTTGGCGA
>DASVUO010000251.1:0-7431 GCA_036386995.1 Allosphingosinicella sp.
GTGATGTCGCCCTCGCCTTCGATATCCACCATCAGCCGCACCGGCTCGCCGAAGCCGCGGCCGCCGGGCAACTTGTCAGCGCCCAGCGTGTAGAAACGCCCGCCCGACGAGGCGAGCAGGATCTTGTCGGTGGTCTGCGCGTGGAAGAAGAAACGCGGCCCGTCGCCTTCCTTGAACTTCATCGCTTCCGGGTTGGAAAGGTCGACATAGCCCTTCATTGCCCGGATCCAGCCGCGCTGCGACATGATCACGGTCACCGGCTCGCGCTCGATCATCGCTTCGAGCGGGATTTCGCGCGCCGGCCCCGCTTCTTCGATGGTGGTGCGGCGGCGGCCGAGTTCGGTATCCTCGCCGTACCGCGCCTTCAATGCAGCGAGGTCTTTCTTCAGCCGGGTACGCTGCCGGTCACGCGAGCCGACCAGCTTGATGAGCTCGTCGCGCTCCTTGATCAGCGTGTCGCGCTCGCCGCGGATCTGCATCTCCTCCAGCTTGCGAAGAGAGCGAAGGCGCATGTTGAGGATCGCTTCCGCCTGCCGGTCGGTGAGCTTGAATTCGGCGATCATCACCGCCTTCGGCTCATCCTCCTCGCGGATGATCTGGATCACCCGATCGAGGTTCAGATAGGCGACGAGATACCCTTCGAGCAGCTCGACCCGGTCCTCGATCTTGGCGATGCGGTGCTGCGAGCGGCGGACCAGCACTTCGAACTGGTGGGCGATCCAGGCGGACAGCACCTCCTTCAGCCCCATGACGCGAGGCGTATGGTTCGCGTCGAGAACGTTCATATTGAGCGACACGCGCACTTCCAGATCGGTGAGCCGGAACAGGCTGTCCATCAGTACGCCCGGATCGACGGTGCGGCTGCGCGGCTCCAATACGATGCGGATCGCCTCGTCCGAGTCGTCGCGGATGTCGGCCAGGATCGGCAGCTTCTTCTCCCCGATCAGCGCCGCAATCTGTTCAATCAGCTTCGACTTCGGCACCTGATAGGGGATCTCCGTGATCACCAGGTTCCAGGTGCCGCGGCCGAGATCCTCGACATTCCATCGGGCGCGCACCCGGAAGGCGCCGCGGCCGGTCTGATAGGCGAGCGCGATCGTCACCGGGCTATCGACCAGCACGCCGCCCGTCGGGAAGTCGGGGCCGGAAATGAAGTCCATCAGCGCCGAAGGCTCGGCACCCGGATTGTCGATCAGGTGAACCGCCGCTTCGACGATCTCGGCGAGGTTGTGCGGCGGAATGCTCGTCGCCATGCCAACCGCGATGCCGCTTGCGCCGTTGGCCAGCAGGTTCGGGAAGATGCCGGGGAATACCTCCGGCTCTTCTTCCTCGCCATTGTAGGTCGGGCGGTAATCCACCGTGCCTTCGTCGAGGCCCGCCATCAGATCGGCGGCGGCGGCGGTCAGCTTGGCTTCGGTGTAGCGCATCGCCGCAGCGTTATCGCCGTCGACATTGCCGAAATTGCCCTGCCCGTCGACCAGCGGGTAGCGCAGCGAAAAGGTCTGCGCGAGGCGGACCATGGCGTCGTAGACCGACTGGTCGCCGTGCGGGTGGTATTTGCCGATCACGTCGCCGACGACGCGGGCGCATTTCTTGTAGCCGGAAGCCGGGTCGAGCTTCAGGAGCCGCATCGCCCACAGCAAGCGGCGGTGAACCGGCTTCAGCCCGTCGCGCACGTCCGGCAGCGACCGGGCGGTGATCGTCGATAGTGCGTAGACGAGGTAACGCTGCGACAAGGCTTTGTCGAAAGACGCGTTTTCAATGGGATCGATCGGCGTTGCGGCATCGGAGATTTCGGACATGGGACGAGGAATAGCAGTGCGGGTGGGGGGAAGCGAGCCCGCTTGCCAATGTCTACCAATAAGATAATATTACACGTGCCGGCACAAAGACCGGCGAAAAAGGAGACAAGGATGCGCAAGGCCATAGCAGTCGCCCTACTTGTTTCGGTTGCCGCCTGCGGCAGCGCCGAGAACGACAAAACCGGACGCGGCAAAGGGAATCTGAAGACCTTCGACGCCGAGGAGTCCGCGACAACCGACGCCTCCGCGCCGGGCGCTCCCCGTCCGCCCGAAATCCCACCAACCGCGGCGCCCGGGGTGGCCTTCGATTACCGCTACGCCTTTCGCCTGCCCCCGGCCAAGATCGGCAGCGTGCAGGAACAGCATGCGGCCGCCTGCGAAAAGCTCGGGCCGGAGCGCTGCCGCATCACCGGCATGAGCTACGAGCAGGACGGCGAGGACGATGTCTCCGCGCAGCTCCACCTCAAGCTCGATCCGCAGCTTGCCCGCCGCTTCGGCCGGGAAGCGGCCGACGCCGTCGCGCGCGAGCAGGGGCTGGTCACCAGCGCCGAAATCACCGGCGAGGATGTCGGCAGCGCGATCGAAAGCGATCAGCAGACGCAGACGAGCCTGGAAGAGGCGCTCCGCCGAATCGACGGGCAACTCGCCGAAAAAGGCCGCTCCGGAACGGAACGGGCCGAGCTTCAGCGCCAGGCCGAGACGCTGCGCCAATCGATGCAGGCCGGCGCGCAGACGATCGGCGCCCGCCGCAAGCAGCTTGCCACCACGCCGATGACCTTCCGCTACCAGGCGGGCGAGACCGACCGGTCGTTCGGTGCCCAGGCGGCCTACGCGCTGCGTACGTTCCTGAGCGGCGCCCGCGTGCTGCTCATCGCCTTGCTCTACGTCTTGCCGTGGATGCTTGCGGCGTTGCTCATCGCGCTTGGGCTGCGGTGGGTGAACCGCCGCTTCTTCAGCGAAGGGGCCTCGCGCCGCCAGCCTCCGTCCCACGCTCCGGCGCCCGGTCCGGCGGAGGAATAAAGACTTCGGGCGGGGCGGAGGAAACCTCCTCCGCCATCGCCCGAAGCAGCCAGTCGCGAAAGGCCCGGAGCTTGGCGCGCCCGCGCTTATGCTCGGGGTAGACAAGCCAAATCGCCCGGGTCTCGGCGATCACCTGCGGAAAGGGCTGGACCAACCGTCCGCTGGCAAGCTCCGCCTTCCAGAACAAGGGCGTCAGCATGCTCACGCCGTGACCGGCAAGCACCGCATTGCCTTCGGTCACCTGGCTGTCGAGCAGGATCCCGCCCGGCCGCACGCCCTCGGGCTCTACGAGCTTCGCCTCGGCCAGCCACAGCTTCCACCACACGTCGTCGGGGCTCAGCCGCGGCACGCGCAACAGGTCCGCCGGCACCTTCAGCTGGTGCCGGTCACAAAACTCCGGCGTGCACATCGGCGTGCCGTGAAGCCGGAACAGGAAATGCGCATGGAGGCCCGGCCAAGGGCCCATCCCCATGCGGATCGCAACATCCACGTCGTCGCGCACGAAATCGACGAACTGGGATGTCGTCTGCAGCCGAACGGCAAGCTCGGGCCGCTCGATCTGGAATGTGCCGAGACGCGGCGCCAGCCAGTTCGATGCAAAGGTCTGGGCGGTGCTGATGGTCAGCACGCTTTCATCCTCGCCGACCAGGCTGCCGAACGCCGCCGCCATCCGGTCCAGCGAGTCGGTGAGCAAAGGCGCCAGCCGCCGTCCCGCATCGCTCAGCGTCACCCGCTGCTTGGCCCGATGGAATAGCGGCAACCCAAGCCGCTCCTCCAGGAGCTTGATCTGGTAGCTCACCGCCGCCTGCGTCATGCCCAGTTCGGCACCGGCGAAGGTGAAGTTCTCGTGCCGCGCGGCGGCCTCGAAGGTGCGTACGGCGGCGAGGGGCGGGAGCTGGCGCATCGCAGGAGATGATAAGACAGGCTTATCACTGCTGTCGATCCTTTAGTTGGACGCCCTTGCTGCTTTACCCTTATCTCCTCCTCACCAAGCCGCTCTTTCGGCGGCAGGCAATCAGGGAGTGATAAAATGCGCGATGAAATGGACGGACGGATCTGGGAGGCGCATGGCCGGCAATTCTCCGACGATCTGCACAACGGCCTTGTCCGTGTGGGCGCGGCGCTCGCCAGGCTTTGGAACGCCGCTATTGCCGCCAGCCATTCTCCGCCCGCCAACCGCGCCCGCGCCGGTCAGGCCTGACCTACCCCTCCACCCCACTGCCCACCCGGTCCCTTCCCCCTCAGGGCTGGGCGCGGTAGGGCGAAGGCATGCGCTTCCTCACCACGCTTGCCCTCGCCCTTTCCGTTCCGCTAGCGGCTTGCGCGGTGGACAGCATTCCCGACCAGGCGCCGCCGGGCGCCGCCGCGGCGCCCCAGCCGGAGCTGATGAAGTGGCCGGCCTTGCTCACCCGCGAGCGGCCCCAGCCCTCCTCCACTATCCGCTACGGCGACGATCAGATGCAGGTCGTCGATCTCTGGCTGCCGGCCGGTAAGGGGCCGCACCCGACAGTGCTCATGGTTCATGGCGGCTGCTGGCAGACGGAGATCGCCGACCGCCGGATCATGAACTGGATCGCGAACGATCTGCGCGGCCGCGGGATCGCCGTCTGGAACATCGACTATCGCGGCATCGATCGCGCGGGCGGCGGCTATCCCGGCACCTTTCAGGACGCCGCCGCCGCCGCCGATGCACTTCGCGATCACGCAAAGGCGCACAACCTCGATATTTCGCGCTTGGTCGCGACCGGCCACAGCGCTGGCAGCCACCTTGCCTTGTGGCTCGCCGCACGCCCGCGCCTGCCGGCGGACAGTGCGCTGCGCAGCCCCAATCCGATTCCGATCAAGGCCGTGGTTAGCCTCGGCGGCTTGCCCGATCTCGAACTCGCCGCGACGCCGCCGGGCAGCGGCTGCGGCACCGAGGTGATCGAGAAGCTCGTCGGCCCTCCGACGCTCAGCAGCCGCAACGTCTATGCGGACACCTCCGTCCCGCGCCTTGCGCCGCTCGGCATCCGGCAGGTGCTGGTCAGCGGCCTGCAGGACCGGATCATCCCCACCGCTTACGCCGAAGACTACGCCAAGCGCATGCGCGCGGTGGGGGACAAGGTCGATGTCCGCATGGTGGACCGCACCGGCCACGTCGAACTGATTGCGCCGGAGAGCCAGGCATGGGCGGTGGCGGTGAAGGAGATCGAAAAGGCGCTTCGCCGGTGACGAGCCTCGCCGAGGCGCGCGCCCTCGACGCCGCCGATCCGCTGCGCCCATATCGCGACCGCTTCGCTCTTCCGGACGGCATCCTCTACCTCGACGGCAATTCACTCGGCGCGCTTCCCAAGGCAACGATCGCGCGGCAGCGCAACGTCGTCGAGGAGGAATGGGGCTCCGAGCTGATCCGGAGCTGGAACAGCCGCGGCTGGATCGATGCGCCGGGACGGATCGGTGCAAAGATCGCCCGGCTGATCGGCGCCAGGCCCATCGAAGTGATCGTCGCCGACAGCGTCTCGGTGAACCTGTTCAAGCTGCTCGTCGCGGCCGCGAAGCTCTCGCCGGATCGCCCGCAGATCCTGTCGGAAGGCGGCAACTTCCACACCGATCTCCACATCGCCAGCGGCGCGGCCGAGCTTACGGGGATGCGGCTGGACATCGTCGATCGCGAAGCGCTGGACGCGGCGATCGGCGCCGAGACGAACCTCCTTCTCCTGACCCACGTCCACTTCAAGGCCGGCAGCCGCTTCAACATGGCAAAGGTCACTGCGCGCGCGAAAGCGGCGGGGGCTCTGACACTGTGGGACCTGTCGCACAGCGCCGGCGCGGTGCCGCTCCACCTCAACCGCGACGGCGCGGAACTCGCAGTCGGCTGCGGCTATAAATATCTCAACGGCGGCCCCGGCGCGCCGGCATTCCTCTACGTCGCCGAGCACCTCCAGGAACAGCTCATCCCCCCTTTGCGCGGCTGGATGGGCCACGCCGCGCCCTTCGCCTTCACCGACAATTACGTGCCCGCACCCGGCATCGCCCGCTTCCTTGCCGGCACCGCGCCGATCCTCAGCCTCTCCGCGCTGGAAAGCGGCATCGACGCCTTCGACGGCGTGGAGATGGAGGCGCTCTGGGCTAAATCGGTACAGCTCTTCGACCTGTTCGCGGCCCTTGCCGCCGAGCATTGCCCTGAGCTCGCCTGCATCTCCCCGGCTGAGCCGGAGAAGCGCGGAAGCCACATAAGCTTCCGCCACCCGCACGCCTTCGAAATTTGCCAGGCGCTGATCGCCGACGGTGTGATCGGCGACTTCCGCGCGCCCGACGTGATCCGCTTCGGCCTCACCCCGCTTTACCTAGGCTTCGAGGACATCTGGCAGGCGGTGGAGAAGATGCGCGACATTCTTTCCACCGAACGCTGGCGTGCGCCGCGCTTTGCCGTACGCGGCAAGGTGACGTAGGTTCGCGATATCCCGTGTGAGGCGGCGTCCGCCCGGGCGGCAAGGGAGCTTGATGTCCACAACCGAAGCCGCTGAAATGCCGCCCCGGTTCAGGCGTTTGCCTGCTGCCATGGCTCGCTTCGGCTTACGCGAAGCCATGCCTCCGGCGCGTCTCAGCCTGCCGGTCTTTGTCCTGTTTTTCGTAGCGTGCCTGGCCATCAACTATCCTGGCCGCCTCACGGTCGATGGCCTCGTCCAACTCATCGGCGCGATCGACCGGCGCTACCTCACCGACTGGCACGGTCCGCTGGTCTCCTGGCTCTGGAGCCTGCCCGGCGACCTGCTTGGCCAACCGTTCGGCGCCGTGCTCGTGCAGGCCTTGCCGCTCTCCTTTTACGCGGCGGTGCGCCCGAGCGGCCCTTTTTTTTGGACGATCAGAGCCGTAGTCGCACTCGTTCTCGAACTGGTTTTCAAGCTCGCTCTGGTGGTCTGGGCGGGGATCATCATCAAGGACGCCTTGCTGCTGGGGCTCATCCTCGTAGCGGTGGCGGCTTTTCAACTTTCCTGTGCGAATGGCGCCGCGCGGATGTGGCCCGTCCTGTTCGTCTGCTGCCTGGTGATCGTCGGATTTATCAGACCCACAAACTTCGTTCTGTTGGCGATACCGGCACTGACCCTCGCCTTCTTCTACGTACGACGCGGTCGGCGGTTGTGGTTCGCCGTCGCGCTGTCGGTGGGCGGTCCGCTGCTTCTGCTGCCGGCCGGGATGATGGTGAACAGATGGGTATTCCACGGCTACCCCACGCACCCCGAGCAGCAGCTGATCCTCTTCGATCTTGCCGCTGTGTCGGCGCGAACAGGCACAAACGTCTTCCGCGGAATCGAGGGATGGCCTGTTGATCGGCTCCCGCCGCCGAAAGCCTGTTATACCGCGGCGGAGTGGGACCCGCTGTCGTCGTGGGGACGATGCGCGGGCTATGCGCAGGCTTATGCCGAGGTGGCCGGGACCAGCAGCACCGCGCCTTTGGTCCGGCATTGGGCAACGAGCATTCTTCGCCACCATGCCGCCTACGGGCGCCACCGGGTGGAACACCTCATCGAATCCTTTGGGAGGAGCGTAGACATCGTCGGGGAGGAAAACCCGCCGCCCTTCGACAAATCGACTTTGGCGCTCAACAGCAGCGAGCGTGGTGCGGACT
>DASVUO010000252.1:0-9207 GCA_036386995.1 Allosphingosinicella sp.
ATCAGCTTCATCAGGCCATCGACCATGTCGGACACGTAGCAGAAGCTGCGGGTCTGCGAGCCGTCGCCGTAGACGGTGATGTCGTCGCCGGCGAGCGCTTGGCAGATGACGTTGGACACGACACGGCCGTCGTCCGGGCGCATGCGCGGGCCGTAGGTGTTGAAGATGCGGGCGACGCGGACGTCCGCCCGGCCCATGCGCTGATAGTCGAAGGTCAGCGTTTCGGCGGCGCGCTTGCCTTCGTCGTAGCAGGCGCGCGGGCCGGTGCAGCTTACCCAGCCGCGGTAGCTTTCCGGCTGCGGGTGGACTTCGGGATCGCCGTAAACCTCGCTGGTCGAGGTGAGCAGGTAACGGGCGCCTTTGTCTTCGGCGAGGCGAAGCAGGTTGCGGGCGCCGAGCACGTTCGTGAGCATCGTGTGCTCGGGATCGGCCTGGTAGTGCGGCGGGGAAGCGGCGCAGGCGAGGTTGAAGACGTGGGTGAAATCGCCGCGCGCGACGGAGGCCGGCAGTTCGTCGATGATGTCGCCTTCAACGAAATCGAAGCGGCTTTCGCTTTGGAAATGGGCGAGGTTCTGCTCGCGGCCGGTAAGCAGGCTGTCGAGGCAGACCACCGCGGAACCCTCGGCGAGGAGTGCATCGATCAGGTGGGAACCTATAAAGCCCGCGCCGCCCGCGACCAACGCCTTCTTCTTGCTTCCGATATTCACAGGCTGCTCCCTCATTCCAAATCCTATCTTTTTCAATTTCGATAACAATGTTTCGTTGGGCGCCGCTCTAGACGGCCTCCTCCAGCACCGGCTGCGGCGCGGTGGCGGCTTCGTTCAAGGCGGTTTCCAGCTCGCGCGCGCGATCGGCGGCGGTGTGGCCGTTCAGCACGCGCGCGCGGGCCGCCTGGCCCATTGCGGCGGCAGCTGACGCGTCGGTTTCGCGAAGCAAGCGGATCACTTCCTCGTTTGTATCGGCGAGGATGATCTCGCGGCCGGGGGTGAAGAGGCTGTCCAGGCCCTCCCAGCGGTCGGAGATCACAGGCACAGCGCAGGCGGCGGCTTCGAACAGCCGTACGGAGGGGGACCAGCCGGCGGCGATCATGTCGGCGCGCGTCACGTTCAAGGTGAAGCGCGAGGCGGAGTAGAAAGCCGGGTGGTCGGCGGGCGGCAGGTGCTCGATCCGCTCGACATTCTCCGGCCAATCGATGTCGGCGGGATATTGCGGGCCGGCGACGACGAAGCGACGGTCTGGAAGGGCTCGGGCGGGCTCCAAGAGCAGGCGCTCAAGCGTCGGCTGGCGGTCAGGGCTGTAGGTGCCGAGGTAGGAGAGGTCCCATTTCTTGGGCACGTCGAGCGGCGGATAGGCTTCCGGATCCACGGAGCAATAGAGCGCGCGGGCGGCGGGGGAGCCGAAATGCTCTTCGAGGTGGCGGAGGGTCGGCCCGCCGGTGAAGGACAGGTAGACGTCGTAGCCCGGGATGATGTCGGGCGAGAGATATTCGTGGTCGCAGCGTTCGAGCTTGGCGAGGGTGACCGGCGTGTCGATGTCGTAGAAGGCCGTGACGCCGCGGGCGTGGCCCTGGACGAACTTGCCGACGGCCACGCCTTCCGGCACGTAGGAGCCGACGATCACCGCATCGGCGCTTTCGATTTCGCCGCGCCAGCGTTCGAGGCCGGGGAGGTCGGCGGAGTACTCCAGCCGGCAATAGTCCGGATGTTCGTGGTCGCGGGCGGAGGCGTACCAGGGCACATCGCGTTCCAGGAACAAGATGTCGTGGCCGCGCGCGGCGAGCGCTTTCAGCAACGCGCGGAAGGTGGTGGCGTGGCCGTTGCCCCAGCTCGACGAGAGGGAGAGGCCGAGAACGACCAGCTTCATGCGGCGCTCCTTTCCGGCTGAAGCGCGTCCCGGAACAGCTCGTCCACCTGCTCGCCGCGGTGGGCGTCGGTGTGTGCGGAGAGGACGCGCTTCAGCGCCGCCTGGCCGATGGCGCGGGCGCGGTCGGGGGTGAGTGCAGAGAGGTGATCGGCGACATCCTGGCCGTCGCGGGCGACCAGCACTTCTTCATCGGGGGTAAGGAATTGCTCGATGCCTTCCCAGGCGTCGGTGATCAGGCAGGCGGCGGCGCCGGCGGCTTCGAAGACACGGGTGGCGGGGGAAAAGCCGACATCCGCCATCGAATCGCGTGCGACGTTGAGCACGGCGAGCGGCGTGCAGTTAAAGGCGGTGTGCTGGTGGGTGTAGACGTGGCCCAAGTGGCGCACGTTCTGAGGCATGTCCTTCGTCTCCCAGCCGTTGCCGCCGATCAGGAAGCTCCGGTCCGGGAGAGCGGCGGCGGCGCGAAGGAAGAATTCCTCCACCCGGGCTTCGCGGTCCGGGAGACGGTTGCCGAGGAAGGCGAGGTCGGATGCGAACAGCGGGTCGGCCGGCGCCGGGTGGTGGGTTGTCGGATCGAGCGCGTTGTAGACGGGGATGCAGCGCCGCGCGCCGAAGCCTTGGTAGGCGTTCACCACCGGCGGCCCCCCGCCATAGGTCAGCACCATGTCGAGGCTTGGGAGGCAGCGGCGGACGACGTGGCTTTCGTCGGCGCGCATCTCGTCAAGCGTGCAGGCGGCGTCGACGTCCCAGAAGATGCGCAGCGCATCGTCGCGGCTGTGCTCGATGATGCCTTCCAGGAGCTCGGTGTCGAAGACGCCGACGCCGTTCGCCTTGACGACGATGTCCGCCGCCTTCGCTTCTTCAAGCACGCCGCGAAGGGCTTCTGGCGTAGCGTCGTAGACCACCGAACGGGCCCATTCGGGCGGATCGATGTCGCGGTGCTGCTGCCGCTCGAACGCGTCCGGCTCGTAGAAGGTGATCTGGTAGCCGCGCGACGCGAGGTCGCGGAGCAGGCCGCGGTAATAAGTGGCGGCGCCGTTCCAATAGGAGCTGAGCAGGCTGGAGCCGTAAAAGGCGATCTTCATGCGATTTCTTTCGAACCCCTCTCCCCTTCAGGGAGAGGGTGGCCCGGCAAAGCCGGGACGGGTGAGGGCAGGTCGGGACGAGGAGGTTGCTTGCCCTCACCCTCCCACGCGCCTTGCGCGCGGGTCCCTCCCTCTCCCTGAAGGGGAGAGGGGGAAAGGTTGGTGACGATGCTCAGCAACTCCTCCGCGCGGTGGGCGCAGGTGTGGCGGGCTCTGATGGTTTCGAGGCCGCTGGCGGCGAGCAACCCGCGCAGGTCCGGATCGTCGCGGAGGCGGGTGAGAATCTGGGTCATCTCCTCACCGTTGTTCGCGACGAGATAATCCTGCCCCGGACGGAACAGGTTTTCGCTGTCCTGCCAGGGGGCGCTGACCAGCGGGATGCCGCAGGCGAGGGCCTCGAAAACGCGAATGGTGGGGATGCCGGGGAGCATCTTCGTGTAGTAGCGGCGCGGCACGTGCACGGTGGCGAGGTGGCGGGCGAAGATGCGCGGCGCTTCGGCATTGGCGGTCCAGCCGTGGTAGCGGCCGCCGTAGCGGCGCACGGTCGCCTTGGCGGTTTCGTGGTAGCGGACGCCGTAGACATCGAGGCCCAAGCCGGTGGCGCGGGCCGGCTGGAACAGGAATTCCTTGAGCTCCTTGGTGCGCTCGCCCTCGCCCCAGTTTCCAATCCAGACCAGGCCCTGGCGCTGGCCTTCTTGGGCGGGCGGATGGAAGTGGCGGAGGTCCGCGGCTTCGTGCCAAACAAAGACGCGGCCTTCCCAGCCCCAGCGGCGGTACACTTCGGCGAGCGTCTCACCGAAGGCGAGCACCGCGTCGTAGCCGGACAGATCGAAGGCGCGGATCGCGTCGGGATCGGAGACGGCGCGGTGGTGGGTGTCGTGGAAAAGGAGCTGGAAGCGGGCGCCCTTCTTCCGAAGTTCGCCGATCGCCGCGACGAGCGCCGGCTCGTTCCACTCGTGGACGATCACCAGGTCCGCGCCGTCGACCAGCGCTTCCAGGTCCGCGTCGGCGGGGAAGATCGTCGAGGAGAGTTCCGGATAGGCAGCGCGGTACGGCTCCATGCCCTCGTCGCCATGATCCTTCACGAGGTTCTCGAGACTCCACGCACCTTCGGGCTCGTAGGCGACGACATCGTGGCCGCGGGCGATCAGTTCGCGAAGCACGCCGCGCAGGAAGTGGGCGTTACCGTGGTTCCAGCAGGAGCGCAGGCTGTGGGTGAAGTAGACGATCCTCACGCCGCGGCGGCTCCGACCTCGGCGCGCGCCGCCGCCAGAACGGGACGCCGCACGGCGGGAAGCAGCCCGCGGTAGACGCTGGCCATCTGCGCGGCCATGGCGTCGGGCGTATAGCGCGCCGCCCGCTCACGCGCGGCGCGGCCCATCACCGCGCGTTCAAAATCGTCGCCGACCAGGTTGGCAATGGCGCGGGTGAAGCCCTCCTGATCGCGCGCGGGCACGAAAACCGCGACATCGTCCCAAAGCTCCCGGAAGGTAGGGATGTCGGACAGGATCAACGGGCAGCCGGCGGATGCCGCTTCCAGCACCGCCAGACCGAACGGTTCGTAGAGCGCGGCGGAGACGAACACCGGCCGCGCGGAGAGCCAGCGGGCAAGCTCCGCCTCGCCGAGATTGCCGAGGCAGTGGAGATGCTCGCACATCACCACCGTGCCGTTTGGGCCTTTCAAGGGCCCGGCGGCGCGGACGGGGACGCCGATGGTGCGGGCGGCGGCGTCCAGGGTTTCGAGGTTCTTGCCTTCGTCCCACAGGCGGCCGGCGGTGAAAACGAAATCGTGCGGCGCGGTGTTGGGGATGCGCGGCGGGGTGCGGCCGTTGTGGACGGTGCGCGGCGCTTCGGACAGGCCATAGCGGCGGCGCACCATGTCTCCGAACGCCGATGTCGGCGCCACCACCGCATCGGCGGCATGGAGGCCGGCGCGGTTGAGCTCGGTGCGCCAGGCGAAATCCTCGGGAAGCTGCGTGCCCTGCACCGCTTCCCACCAGGTGGCGACGCAGCTGTGCTGCACGGCGACGACGGGAAGGTCGAAGCGGGTGCCCGCGGCGAGGGCCGGGGTGTTGAGCTGGACGACCGAGACTCCGTAATCGTGGGCAAGGTCGCGGATCGCCGCGCCAGCGGCGCACAGAGCGGCGCCGTCCTCGGCCAGCCAATCGAGCGCAAGGCCGGTCTGGACGACATCGACGCCAGGGATTGCGGCGGCCTTGCGCTGTTCGGCGCTTGCCGCGGGGCCCATGATGGCGAGCACCGACTCGATGCCGAGGCGGGCGAGGCCGGCGGCGAGTTCGGTGCTGTACTGCCAGACGCCGCCAACCGCGTCGGCGGTAATCAGCACCTTGAGCGGCGGCGCGATCACGAAGCGGCCCTCGCTACCGCGCGATCCTGCTGGGCCGGCTGGGCGCTTGCCGGGAGGCGGGCCTCGCGTAGCCAATCGGCAAGGGCGGCGACGCCCTGTTTCCAGGGCACTTCCGGCGCAAGCGGCAGTGCGGCACGAAGCGCGCTCGTGTCGGCGACGAAGTAGCGCTGGTCGCCGGCGCGCCAGTCGGAATATTCGACCTCCACCTCCCGGCCGAGCAGGCCGGAGATGTGCGCGAGCAGTTCGCGAAGCGATACCGCATTGGACGGCCCGCCGCCGAGGTTGAAGGCGCGGCCTCCCACCTCGTCAATCCGCTCCCAGATCTTGAGGTAGGCATCGACGGCGTTCGAGACGTCCAGGATGTCGCGGACCTGGTAGCCGTCGCCGTAGAGGGTGATCGGCTTGCCCTCCAAGGCGCGGATCAGGAAGTGGGCGACCCAGCCCTGATCCTCCGTGCCCATCTGGCGCATGCCGTAGATGCAGCTCATCCGCACAACCGCGGTGCGCATGCCGAAACTGCGGGCGTAATCGAGGACGTACTGGTCGGCGGCGCCCTTGGAGCAGCCGTAGGGGGTGTGGAAATCGAGCGGGCGCGCTTCGCCGATGCCGTTTTCCGCGACATGGGCGTCGACGGGGACGTATTTGTCGCCGTCCAGCCGAAATTCGAGATCCGCGAGGTCGCCGTAAACCTTGTTGGTGGAGGCGAAGATGACGGGCGTCCCCTCCCCCCTCAGCCGAAGCGCATCGAGGAGGTGAAGCGTGCCGCGGATGTTGATGTCGAAATCCTCGCGGGGATCGACCATCGAGGTGGTGACGGCAACCTGCGCCGCCATGTGGAACACCGCCTTGGCTTCGCGGGCGGCGCGGGCGAGGCTGTCTTCATCGCGCACGTCGGCGGTGACCGACTGGATGCGGGCGCCGTGGCGCTCCTTCAGCCAGGCGAGGTTGGTTTCAACGCCGGGGCGGGAAAGGGCGTCGTAGACGAGGACCTCGTGGCCCTGGCCGGCAAGGGCGTTGGCGATGTTGGAGCCGATAAAGCCCGCGCCGCCGGTGACCAGCACCGGGCGCGAATCGGCGGCCGGGGAGATGAGGTCGTCGCGGCTCACGCGACGAGGCCCCTTGCTTCGAGCTCGGCGCGGGCTTGGTCAACTCGGTCGTCGGCCGTTTGGACGGCGACCCATTCGGCCAACTCCGCCAGCCCCTCCTGGAAGTCCTTCTGCGCGGTGAAGCCGAGCACCTCCGCGCTCTTCGAACCATCGCAGAAGCAGTGGCGGATGTCGCCCACGCGGGTCTTGCCGACGATGCCGGGACGGATGTCGTTCTTGCCCATGGCCTGGGCCAACTCGCGCGCCACTTCGGTGACCGAACGGTCGCGGCCGGAGCCGATGTTGAAGGTCTTGCCAACCGCCTGCGGAAGCTCCAGCGCGTCGGCGAATGCGCGGGCGACGTCGCCGACGTAGACGAAGTCGCGGCGCTGCTCGCCATCCTCGAAGATCATCGGCTGCTGGCCGTTCAAGAGCCGGGAGGCGAAGATCGCGAGCACGCCGGTATAGGGATTGGAGAGCGCCTGCCCCGGCCCGTAGACGTTGAACAGGCGAAGGCAGACGCCCTCCATGCCATAAGCTTCGGACATGATGTGAGTGGTACGTTCCTGCACATATTTGTTGAGCGCGTAGATCGAGGCGAGATCGGGTCGCTTCCATTCGGGCGTTGCCACCGGGGTGAGCGGCCGGCCCTGCGCGTCCAAGGGATCCCAGCTTTGCGTGTCGGAGGTGCGCGGCTGTCGCTTGGCGTCCTGCACGTCGCCACCGTCGGCGTCGCGGTAGAGGCCTTCGCCGTAGATGCTCATGGAGGAGGCGGTGACGACCCGGCGCACCGGCTGGTCGATCAGTTTCTCGAACAACACGGCGGTGCCGACGTCGTTCACCGAGGTGTAGCGTTCCACCGCGTACATCGATTGCCCAACGCCCACTTCGGCGGCGAGGTGGACGACGCTGTCGATGCCCTTCAGCGCCTTGGTGACCGCGTCGCCGTTGCGCACGTCGGCGCGGATCAGCTCGACATCCTCGGAAAGATCTTCCGGCCGCTCCCGGTCGCCGTGGACCTGCTCGATGAGGCTGTCGAGGATGCGGATTTCGTGGCCGCGGCTTTGCAATTCCTTGGTAACGGCGCGCCCGATGAATCCGGCGCCGCCGGTGATGAGAATCCGTTCCGGCAAGTCAGCCCCCGTTTGATCTAAGTTAAAAAACAATGATTACGGCAGCTTGCGCTGCTTCTTCTTCAACCGAGGGGAACACGCGTTCAGCATCTTTGTTCCACCTGCGCAAAGAACGCGGCGTGCGGCGGAGTCTCGCCGGCGGGCCGGATTGCATCGTTCCTGCTTGCGCGCGGTTGCGGTCTCGCCGATGGAACCGCGCTGCCCAGCGGGCTGTTAGGCGGCAGATGAAGGCAAGTTTCATGACGGCACCGAAACACGGATGACTGCCACGATCCTCCTCATCCGGCATGCCGCACACGTGGAACTGGGCTTGACCCTGTCCGGCCGCCGCAGGGACGTGGCACTCAGTCCGGAAGGGCTGGAGCAGGCGAGCATCGTGGCCGATCTGCTCGGCATGGACCCGATCTCCGCGGTGTATTCCAGCCCGCGGGAGCGCGCTTATTACACCGCCCGCGCCGTCGCCGAGCCGCACGAGTTGGCCGTGAACGTGGTCGAGGATTTGGACGAGCTCGATTTCGGCGACTGGACCGGCCGGCCGTTCAGCGCGCTGGAGGGCGATCCTGCCTGGATGGCCTGGAATGAGACCCGGGCAAGCGCCCGCCCGCCCGGCGGCGAAAGCATGGAGGAAGCGGTGCGGCGGACGACCGCGGCGCTTGCCCGCCTTGCCCACGACCATCCCGGCGAGACCATCGCCTGCGTCAGTCACTGCGACATCATCCGCGGCGCCATTGCTTTCTACCTGGGGCTGCCGCTCGACAATCTGCTGCGCTTCGACGTCGACCCGGCGTCGGTTTCCAAAATCGCGCTGGGCGACTGGGGCGCCCGCGTTATGACCGTGAATGAAAGGCTGTACCAATGAACCTGGAGGCGAAAAGCATCGAACCCGAACACGTCCGCGCCCGAATCGCGGCGCTCGCCCCCTGGTTCCACAACATCAACCTTGGCGGCGTGTGGACCGCGCCCGATCATTTCCTGGGCGACTATCCCAACGTCAAATTCCAGCGTTTCGCGCCGCATCTCCCGGCCGACCTTTCCGGCAAGAGCGTGCTCGACATCGGCTGCAACGCCGGCTTCTATTCGATGGAGATGAAGCGGCGCGGCGCGGAGCGGGTGGTCGGCATCGACAGCGACGACCGCTATCTCGAGCAGGCGCGGTTCGCGGCGGAGACGCTTGGCTACAGCAACATCGAGTTCCGCAACCTCTCCGTCTACGACGTGGCGGCGCTGGGCGAAAAGTTCGATGTCGTGATCTTCATGGGCGTTCTCTACCACCTGCGCCATCCGCTGTTGGCACTGGACCTCATCCGGAGCCACGTCGCCGGTGACCTCCTCCTCTTCCAGTCGATGCAGCGCGGATCGATGAAGGCGATGGACCTCCAGGAGGATTATCCGTTCGAGGAAACGGATATCTTCGACAACCCCGATTACCCCAAGCTCCACTTCATCGAACGCGAATATGCGCATGACTGGACGAACTGGTGGGTTCCGAACCGGTCCTGCGTCGAGGGGATGCTGCGTTCGGCCGGCTTCACCATCGAGAAACGGGCGGAGGACGAGGTCTACATTTGCCGCGCCGGGGAAATGCCTTATGCGTGGGGAGGGACCGCAGCGGTCTATCCACACAGGGGGTAAAATTGCCAATCGAAGCGGCGATGATCTGGAATGAGCCGAAC
>DASVUO010000253.1:0-15581 GCA_036386995.1 Allosphingosinicella sp.
ACGTGATCTGTTGGGACACGGAGCTAACGGGCTTCGGCCTAAAGGTCACTCCCAAGGGTAAGCGCAACTTCTTCGTCTACTATCGCACGGCGAAGCACGAGCAGCGCCGCCCCATCATTGGCAGCTACCCCGCTCTGCGCCCCGAAGCGGCGCGCACCATTGCACAAGATTGGTTGGCCGAGGCGCGAGCCGGGGGCGACCCGTCGCTTACGCGGCAACTCGGGCGCGTCACCAGCGGAGAGGGGACGGTGCGGCAGTTGTTTGACGCCTACAAGCGCGCGAAGGCGAGCCTCAAGAGCCTTGGCGAAATCGAACGCATCTTCGAAAAAGACATTTTGCCCACGCTTGGGGAGAAGCGTGCTGAGGAGGTGAGGCGCGGTGACGTGTCGCGCCTCCTTGATAGGCTCGCCAGCCGCTCGCCAACGGCGGCGAGCAATGCCCGCAAGCGCCTGTCAGCCTTCTACTCGTGGGCTCTCCCCCGGCTGCCGGACGGGGCGGTGAACCCGGTCCAAGGCTCCGTTGCGGCTCCGCCCCCAGCCGCAAGGGCACGGGTGCTCATGCAAGCCGAAGTGAAGGCACTCTGGGATGTTCTTGGGAACGAGAGGGAGCCGTGGCGCAGCGGATTGCGATTGCTCATCCTTACTGGGCAGCGGCGGGGGGAGGTCTTCGCCGCCGACTGGTCCGAGTTCAACCTGGGCGACATGCTCTGGACGATCCCAGCCGCAAGAGCGAAAAACGGAAAGGCTCACCTTGTGCCTCTCTCTGCTGAGACGGTGGAGGTTCTCACGGCGCTTGCAGGGAGTGAGGCGTTGCCTCGCAGCGGGAGCCTGTTTCCATCTGCAGGCGACCGTCCTTTCAGCCGCGCCGCTCGCCGCATTCGGAATGCGCTTTCAAGTGAGCTGGGTTCCGAGTTGGAGCCGTGGAGCTGGCATGACATTCGCCGCACAGTAGCTACGGGGATGCAGCGGCTCGGAGTGCGCTTGGAGGTCACAGAAGCAGTGCTGAACCACGTGAGCGGGAGCCGCTCAGGGATTGTCGGTGTTTATCAGCGGTACGAGTGGCTGGACGAAAAGCGCGCTGCGCTCGCTGCGTGGGCTGCGGACGTTCGAGGCAGGGCTGGCGCTTCGAATGTGATCCAGCTCCGCGCATGAGCCGTTTCAGGTGGCGTTGCAAACGAGCCGCTGAGGGCACCCTGCACTCACCTCATTAAGAATCCGATCGGCGCCCGCTTCCCACAATCTCGTCGCGACTTCTTGGCTTTGGCTGTTGCGCCCGGAGTTCAAAGCTCCTCGTCTTGCCGATCCTGATCGACGTGGGGCGACACTGCATAAAGGCGCTCAACGAGGTAGTAGAGACCCCGGATCGTTGTGACGGCTAAGCTCGCGATAGGCACTGAGAAGGCCAGAATGGAAACGGAACGCAAAAAACGGTGTGGTACTTCTAGGTTCAGAGCGCCGCTCCTGACAGTGAAAGCCATATCTCCTATCAGCGGCGACAAAACTACAACTCCGATTGCTAAAACCGCGAGAACTAGGGACGTGAAGGCCATGTAGCCAAACATCATGCACACGTACTCTCTTCGAGAGATGAGTCGTCCCTTCACCGTTTTGGTCGAGGGGAGACGAACCTCACCCGTAGTGATGGGATCATCTAGCTCCCCAAACTTCGAGGACAGGGTAGCCACTGCTATGAGCGCCGCGACATAGAAGCCCGTTAAAACCGCGGAGAACGAACTGATTTTATCGAGAAAACCGTCCTTGTGGAAATAGTTGGAGCTTGGCCAAAGTATAAAGGGTGCCGCGATCAGAGTTACGATGAGAGCTAACGCCACTAGATCCCGGCGAACCAGGTATCTACCGTAGGCATTCTCCAGTCTAAGATATCGAAGTGGAAAGAGTAGGGTCATGAACTTTTCAGTAGCTTAGCGGCAGCATCTACAATTGCAGGAACAACTTTCATAGTGCAAGGATTCAAATCGCCTTTGATAAATACAAGATCGGACCTGACGAACAAAATCTCTGCGGCTTCCTTTTCTGCATCTATTCTCACGGTACGATGACGATCATCTTCAAGCGTTATGTCCACGCTAACGTGGTCCCACGTAGCCTTTGTTCCCTCTATGAAGCTTTTGAACTTCTTCTGCCATCCAGCCTGTGCCGGATCACCGACAATTTTATAGCGTATGCGCTGCGTCTGTGGCTCTGCGATACCGCCGGCGTCGGGGACATCAGGCGGGAGCGTCCTGGTAAGAGTTAAATAGTCTAAAGAGCCCTTCTTTTTGAGGGCGTCCGTGAGCGACGACGCTTTGACGCCCTCTGCCTTAAATACGGTATTAGTTTCTAATGACTCTTTACCTTTTTTATAAGGATATTTGTAGTCATGCAATACAGATTTCACAATCCCGAGAACAGCTGATGCACTGAGGCCAGGTATCTCTTCCAGTGTCGCCGGATAGGTGCCGTCTTTCAATTTGGTGCTGATAACAAGGTGGCAGGAAACAGCCTGCTCCTCATCAATCTCCTTCTTCGTCTGCCGTAGGCTCAGTTTATTCGCCTGACGCCGGCGATATGCCGGATCAGCGGCGTTCGGGCTGACCCTATGGAAAAGCAGAACGAGGAGCTCGCGTGTGGCGTCGTGCTCGACCTTTATCAGATCGATAGTATCACCATTGCGTTGTGGAGCCGAAGCCTTCCCGTTGCGAACTGCTTTCCGCAGGGCGTTCAAGATGCTCCAGTCTCCTTCTTTCGCGGCGAACGGAAGAGGGGCCGCATGAACTGTTCGAGCCTTGATACGGATGACGTACCGCCGAAAGTATCGTCGATCCTTCTCGATAAACATCAGACCTGCCCCTTTCCCTCATGCCGCTGGATGTGGCCCTCGAAGCAAATGCCGCTCCTCAAGCACGCTTCAAACCATAGGGGCGGCGGCGCTTCGTTGAAACCCGGGCTCAGCGGGCGATGCGGAAACTACCCCATGCGTTCGGGTTATGCCTCCTCAAAAGGCATTAAGACAATCAGCTCTAGCGCATCGCCGCCTATCCGCCGGTGATATCATGGCTGAGGAGCAACAGGAGGCTTCACCGTCTGGGGCACCGGCCGGCTCGATCTGCGCTCGAACGGTGGTGCCTGTGTCTGCGGCTACTAACAGCGTACGCCCTGATGACATCGCTGGGTGTGGGCGATACCCCTTAAGCCGACGCACCTGCTGCCGGGAACCTGTTCTATGAGCTTAGCCGACGACCTCACGCGCACTCGGACGGAAGAGGATGTCAAGGACGCGTACATCAAGGCGCTCGGCCTCAAATCGTATTTCAAAGGGCTTGTCGACATCCAGACGGAGGAGGTCTGGTTCGAGGCAAAAGACGCGCCGACGCCAGCGATGGTCATGTTCGGGCAGCTGCTCGTCTACGTGCGGGCGGCGAAGAACCGGGGCGATGCAATTCCCGCTTTTCTGGCGGTTATTGACCGCGAAAAGGCGGCAATCATGCCGACCGAACCCGCGCTGCCACTGTTCGACGACCTAGACATCGACTGGCCCCCAACGGGATCGAAGGTAGGGCGCCAATTCGCCGCGCAGATTGCACCCTCTCTCCAGCCACACATTGTCGAGTATGAAATCGCCCACGACGAAGCCTCATTCATAAAGGCGATCAAGGACGCGATCCGTGAACGGCGGATTATCCGCACCGGAATTACGCCCGACAACCTGCGCCAGGTGTTCGACCGCTGGGTTGGAATGGTTGGCAGTGAACTCGGGTCGGTTAATCCTGCCGATTATGCGGTGCTCTTCTTCGCCGACATCATGCATGACGGTCGCCAGGAGGCCATGACCAACCTGCCCGCGCGCCTCCTCTTCAGCGGCGACAAGCCAGTCTTTCTCCTAAACGGCGAGTCGTATGAATTAGCAAGCCAGCGCGGGTATCGGAATTTTTGGGCGATCTACCATCGCCCTCCAGAGGCGAAGCACCGCCACTACCTGCTTGAACGACGGGATAGCCTACTTCCGCTCGACGAGCAGAAGTTTAAAGGCGCCTATTACACACCGCTACACATTGTCGACAAAGCGTATGACGAACTTAAGGCCACTTTGGGAGCCAATTGGCAGGATCGATACCTTGTATGGGATATGTGCGCGGGAGTTGGCAATCTCGAGGCGAAGCACAGCAACCTGCGCAACGTTTTCATGTCAACGCTTGATCAGGCGGACGTGACGATCATGAGGTCCAATCCCGCTTTCGCGGGCGCGGAGATTTTTCAATACGACTACCTCAATGACGACATCACTGATTTCGGCGAAATCGACTACAGCCTGTCGAACAAACTGCCACTGGCTCTTCGGCAGGCAATTTCCGATGCAAAGGCGGGAGCGGAGGACGCCAAACCCGTCCTAGTGCTTATCAACCCTCCTTATGGCGAGGCAGCGAACTCACAAGGGAACGCTGGGAAGACAGGTATCGCGACGACGCGCATCAGCCACGGCATGGCGGATTTAGGCTACGCCGCCCGCGAGCTGTTCGTGCAGTTCCTTCACCGGATCATGCTCGAGTTGCCGACCGCTAAGCTGGCAATGTTCAGTACATTGAAGTACGTCAATGCACCAAATTTCGAGGCATTTCGTAAACGGTGGACCGCTAAGTACCTCGGTGGTTTTTTGGTACATAGCAAAGCCTTCGAGGGCATAACCGGGAATTTTCCCATCGGATTTCTGCTTTGGGATGCAAGCCGTGTCGAGCCCGCTAACAAGATAGCAATGATCGCATTAGATCGAGCGGGGCGGGTAATTGGCGAGAAAACAATAATCGATCTACCGAACACACGGCTCCTCACATCGTGGATTAGGAGAGTGAAAGCGCGCTCGCAATCCATCCCGCTCAAGAACGCGATAACTCCCCAGATGGCACACGCTAAGGTGACAAGTTGGGATCAGAACGCCATTGGTTATCTGCTTTCCAATAGCAACGATTTACAAAATGCGGGAACTAAAACTGCAATATTTTCGTCTGTTTACAGCGCAGGTAACGGCTACCACGTGACTCCAGGTAACCTTTGGCAAGCAGCGGTGGTCTTTGCCGTTCGGATGCTAATCCCTCACACATGGCAAAATCACAACGATCAATTTCTCCAGCCGGCGGAGCCGTTGGACGAGGACTTCAAATCCGATTGTCTCGTTTGGATGCTTTTCGCAGGCAAAAACCTTACGGCGGGGGCGGACGGCTTGCGCTGGAATGACCGCGAGTGGTCACTGGTCAACCATTTCCTGCCGTTCACCGAGGCGGAGGTTGGCGCTGCTGGCCGCTTCGAGTCAGACTTCATGGCCCGCCACATTAGGAGCATCACTCTTACACCTGAGGCACAAGGTGTGCTCGACGAGGGCAGGGCCCTCTTCCGACGCTTTCATTCCATCCAGTTCCCGCGCAAGATCCGGGAGGAGCTCAGACTGGGGCGAGCGGATGCCGGTTGGTATCAGGTACGCCATGCCTTGGAAGCGTATGCCGACACCGAGCTGACCGACTTCGATCCAATGAGGACAGCCTACTCTGCGCTAACTGCAAAGCTGCGCCCTATGGTCTACTCGCTAGGTTTTCTGCCTGAGTAGCGTGGCCATGCTTTGTGCCAACTGCGCTGACAAGTAGGGCGCGATAGGTTGGCCCCCCGGGCGGACAGTTATGGAGGGCGGGCGGACAGTCAGCCCACGCGAGAACGGCAGTTTTATGCGGTTTCGGACAGTTAGGACAGTTGAGACGATAAACTCACCGGCCATGAGTACCGCCCACTCTGGTATTGAGCAACGTTCCATGTTGCCATCTTTCCACATTACTATCCCAACTATCCCAACTGTCCAAAAACAGCGGAAAACCGCCGACGAAAGGTCGGACACCCTCGATTAAACTGTCCGCAACTCTCCCTAAAGGGACCGGCAAAAAGCGTGCCAGTTAGCGCAAACTACTGCAGACGTTGAAGAACCAGACTGGTGCGAGATTTATCTATGGCCGTGGAGTGTCGTCGCTGACTAGGAGGGGTCTCTCAAGTGGGGGCGCCGCTTGAAAGAACTTTAGTGTTACTCAACGAAAAGCAAGCCGCAGAATATCTCAACCTCAAGCCCGAGACGCTCACCAAGTGGCGTTGGGCTGGGAAGGGCCCCCAAGCAGTCAAGGTCGGCGCCGCCGTCCGCTACCGCTCCACCGATCTAGAGGCGTTCATCCAGCCGATCGGGGGTGCCGCGTGAGCAGCACCATCTTCCGCGATCTCGCCCCGCAATACTGGGTCCACAACCTACCGGCGGTCCCGCTTCGCCCCGCAGACAAAATGCCGAGCATCTCGCAGTGGCAGAAGTTCTGCAAGGAGATGCCGAGCGAAGGCGAGCAGCAGAACTGGCTAATCTCGTTCCCCAGCGGCAATCTCGGCCTTCCCCTTGGCCCCGCCTCTGGCCTCGCCATGGTGGACATTGATGTCGAGGACCCGGCAACCATTGAAGCAATCCGGGCCTGCCTGCCGTGCTCACCGTTCGTGCGCATTGGTAAGAAGGGTATGCAGCTCGCCTTTCGGCACCATCCCGCGATCAAGTCCTTCAAGCTGAAGGGAGCCGATGGGGCGATGGCGGTGGAGTATCTCTCTACCGGCAACCAGTGCGTCCTTCCCGGCTCAATCCACCCGGATACGGGTCAGCCGTATACCGCAAACTGCAATCTCTGGGACGTGCTCGACCAGATCCCCGCGACCCCCACCGATATTCGGACACGCCTTGAGCGGGTCCTGGGGGTGAAACCTTCCAAAGCAGTAAGTGCGACGGGAGCGAAGCCGGTCGCTGAAGGTGGGCGGCACGGTGCACTGCTAAGCGAGGCCGGGCGGCTGCGTAACAAGGGGCTGGAGACCTACGAGGAGCTTTTGGCGGCCCTCCACGCCTACAACGAAGCCCACTGCAACCCTCCGCAGGACGCCTCTGACGTTGACCGTATTGCGCGTGACGCTGTTCACTGGAGCGGTGGCGATGGCTTGCCCTTCAATGATCTCGGCAACGCGAAGCGGCTGGTGAAGCTGTTCGAGGCCCGGGTGCGCTACGACCACGCGCGCAAGATGTGGCTCGTCTTCGATGGCGTCCGCTGGTGCGACGACACAGATGGCCAGGTGACCCGACTGGCAATGGGCGTCGCTGCTAATCTTTACGAAACGGCGGGGGAGAACCCTGCGCAGCGCAAAGGCGGCTTCCGCGCCCAGTCTGCAGGGGCGATTAAAAACATGATCGAACTGGCGAAGTCACTAGATGGGGTGCCCGTACGCGCAGAGGAGTTCGACCAGAACCCCTACCTCCTCAACACACCTACTGGTGTTTGTGATCTGCGCGACGGGAGCTTGCGACCTGCTCAGCCGGACGATTATCTCACCAAGTGCACTGCCGTAGGCTATGATCCTGAAGCTGATTGCCCCCGCTGGCTTTCATTCCTCGAGGAGGTGTTCCCCGATCAGGCATTGCGAGAGTTCATGCAGCCGCTCGCGGGGTACGTCGCAACCGGGCTGACCCGCGAACACATCGGCATCTTCGCTCTGGGCAGCGGGCGCAACGGTAAGGGTGTGACGTTCAACACCTTGGCAGGGGTACTCGGAAGCTACACCACTAACACCTCCTACGCGACTTTCATGCAAAGCCGCACGGGAGGGGCCACGCCCGAGCTGGCAGCATTGCAGGGTGCCCGCTTGGTGCTGGCGAGCGAAGGGAACCGGGGCCAACGGCTAGACTCCGCGCTCTTCAAAAGCATGACAGGCGGCGACCCGATCACGGCCCGGTCACTTTGGCAGGCACCGGTGACGTTCCAGCCGCAGTTCGCCCCGCTGATCGTGTCAAACCACATGCCAGAAATGGACGGCAACGACCCGGCGCTCTGGGCGCGCGTGGTGCTCGTACCTTTTGCCCGCACGTTTGATGCAGGCTCCATCGACCGGAACCTGAGTGAGGCGCTCAAGAGCGAGTGGGCGGGCATTCTCCGTTGGTTAGTTGAGGGCGCCGTTCAGTACCTAGCGCACGGGCTGCAGCTCCCCGCGGCCGTCACTGAAGCGGTAGCAGCGTACCGCGGCGAAATGGACCTCATCGGAACCTTCATCGACGAGTGCTGCATCGAGGCTCCTGAGGTTCAGTGCTCTTCCAGCTTGCTCTACCAAGAGTTTGAAGGCTTTGCTCGCGAGCTAGGGCAGCGCATCCCCAGCCGGACCGAGTTCGGAAACGAGCTTGGGCGTCGCGGCTACGCAGCGCGCAAGTCGGGAGTGGTCTACCGCCGGGGGCTCACGCTTCGGCCGGTGCAAGGCTGGAACGCGGCTGCATAACCAGGATATAGACCGATTTTTGCCGGAATTTTTTGTGGGCTCGGTGTGGGGCAGTTGCATAAGCCATTGGAAAGAACGTAGAAATAACCGTAGTACCCTTATTTGGATAAGTATAACCGGATCAAAGTATAATAACTGTTTTAATGTATGCACTGTTCTGGGTTGTTTGTTGCGCTCGTAAAGTAAAGCAGCTTTCTACAGCTTCCGGGAAACAGGTGCTAATTAGGCTGAGCACGGTGGGGGCGAAACATTCGTTACGAGGCTCGCCACCCGTGGGCCGAACCCACCCGCAAGCTATGATTACGAGTGCAAGCTGACACGAGCTGAGTGGACGATTGTGGTTCTCGCTGGTGCGCTCTCTTCACCCTTCCGCCAACCCAGTGGGAGGGACAGAGAGAGGGCGGGGAGCACCACGACCACAGAGGTTCGCTTTGTCCGGTACATACATCAACGAACGCGAGGCCGCGCTTCACCTTGGTCTAGAACGTCACACGCTCACCCGCTGGCGGTGGGCAGGGAAGGGGCCGCGCTTTTACCGCGTGGGCGGAGCTATCCGCTACAAGGTCGCCGACCTTGAGGCTTATGCTCAGCCGGAAGGGGGTGCCGCGTGATCGCGCACCATGATGAGGCCGTAGCCTTCGCGCGCGAGGCACTTAGCCGAGTGTTTCCCCTGCTCCCGGACTGGGCGCCGCCCTTAGCCGATTGGAAAGGCTGGCATGTAGTACTCGATGGTCTCCCGTTCTACGTTGCAGTGTCACCCTGGAACGACAAGCAAGGCGGGCGCGGCTTCAAGGTTTGGCCGTCAAACTCAAACCCGGCAGGTGCGCCCGGCGTTGGCGGCTTCGTCGGCGTGTCGCCCGAAGGTCTAGATGTGCAGCCTGATTATTTTAACCGTCCGAGGGGCCGGAAGGTCGCGCGCCGTGCGGTCGAAGGCAAATCACAGGAGCCCCAGCACGGTGGCTCGCCTCATTGATGAGATGCGGGGCGCCAAATGGCGCCCCCCTTCGCCCGGCGGTTCGAGCTGCCTCGTCTGTATGCTTATGCAGGGTTTCAGTCGCTCGTACTGGAGCGAGGCACTCGGCTGCTCCACCACAACCGTTTCCAAATGGCGGGCCAGAGCCCGAGCCGCTGCCGTGCTTAATCCCGAGTTGCAGAGGGCTGCAACGGAAGCAATGTGCGCGCTCTCCCCAGCCGATGGAATGTATATGGCGCGCATCCGTGGGCGCGCTCAGATGCCTTATTGGTCTAGGGTCGCTGTCGTGGAGTACCGGAAGCGGGGGTACGGGTTAGCGGAAATTGCCCGCGCATTTCGCTGCGCCACCCGCACCATTACGAACATCATCCGGAGAACGTCGTTCCTGATGCCCGACCGGGTGCTGACACAGTACCAGGAAAGCCCACCAGCCCGGCGAGCGAGCAACGGTGCTACCTATTTGCTACCTAGCCAAACGCCAACGTCTGCATCGGTTTGACGCGCGGCCAGCTAAGGCACTGTTAAATCGCAGAAAAAAATGGTCGGGGCGATAGGATTCGAACCTACGACCCCCACACCCCCAGTGTGATGCGCTACCAGGCTGCGCTACGCCCCGACCGAACGGTCTCCCGAAGGAGCCCGAAGGCGCGCGATGTAGGCTCAACTCCCCCTCAAGGCAAGCGCGATTGACCTCTCAGCAGCGGGGTTATAAGTTTCATTCGGAAACTGATGAGGTGGGCGAATGACGGACGAACGGCGCTTCGGCGTGTGCAGCGCGGAGGAGATTGCGGGCCTGAGCGGGCTGGACGTGCTCCAGGCGATGGTGGCCGCCAAGCTCCCCGGCCCGCCGATCGCGCAGACCCTCGGTTTCCGGCTGGTGGAAGTGGAAGCCGGCCGAGCGGTGTTCGAAGGCGATCCCGGGCCGCACCTCCTGAACCCGCTGGGCAGCGTCCACGGCGGCTGGGCGCTGACCCTGATCGACAGCGCCACCGGCTGCGCGCTCCACACCGAACTCGCCGCCGGCATCGGCTACACCACCATCGAGACCAAGGGCAATTTCACACGCGCCATCGCCGCCGACGCCGGAACGGTGCGCTGCGAGGGGCGGGTGGTCCACCTTGGGCGGCAGATCGCCACCGCCGAAGCGCGGATCACCGGCCCGGACGGCAGGCTCCTCGCCCACGGAACCTCCACCCTGATCATTCTTCGCCCACGCGGCTGAACGGGCTCCTCGCCGCGCCTTGCCTAATCGGGCTGCCTCATGTTAACCGCCGCGCCTCTTTACAGGCGCTTGTTACAGCGCCGGCCCCTCACCAGGTAAGCACCCATGTTCGCATCACCCGCTTATGCCGCAGCCGCCGGCGCCGCACCCTCTGGAATGGCCGCCTTCCTGAACCTGGTCGGGCCCTTCCTGCTGATCATTCCGATCTTCTGGTTTTTGATCTTCAGGCCGCAGCAGCGCCGGTTGAAGCAGCACCGCGAGATGCTTGCCGCGGTGAAAAAGAACGATACGGCGGTCACCACCGGCGGTTTGATCGGCAAGGTGACGCGTGTCGACGAAGCGGAAGTGGAGCTCGAAATCGCCGCCAACGTGCGGGTGCGGGTCGTGAAGGGCATGCTCAGCGACGTGCGCGCCCACGGTTCCAAGCCGGCGAACGATTAAGCCATGCTCGACTTTCCGCGCTGGAAGATCTGGGGCATCGTCCTCCTTTGCCTCGCCGGTATCGCGCTTGCGCTGCCGAGCATGTTCCCGTCGGCCGACGTCGCCAAATGGCCGAGCTTCGTTCCCCACCGCCAGGTCAGCCTCGGCCTCGATCTCGCCGGCGGAAGCCACCTTCTGCTTGAAGCCGACACCAGCGACGTCGCCGGCCAGCGGCTCGAGCAGATGGAGGAAGTGGTCCGCACCGGCGTTCGCCGCGAAAACCCGGCGATCGACATCGGCGAGGTGTCCACTGCCGGCAACCGCGTCGTGTTCACCGTCCGCAATCCCGCGCAGGTCGATGCAGCGGTCGATTTCGCCCGCCGCCAAACCCAGCCGATCGGCCTTGGCGGCCGCGATTGGGACGTCGGCGTGATCGATCAGAACAAGGTCGTGCTCACCCCGACTCAGGCCGGTATCGACGCCGCCCTGGAAAGCGCGATGGCGACGGCCCGCGAGGTGATCTACAACCGCGTCGATCCCGAGGGCACCAAGGAAGTCACCGTGATCCGTCAGGGCGACCGGCGCATCCTGGTGCAGGTCCCCGGCGTCCAGGATCCGGAAGGGCTGAAGAAGCTGCTCGGCAAAACCGCGCGGCTCGAATTCAAGCTGGTCGATCTTCAGGCCGATCCCGCGCAGGTCGCGCAAGGCCGCGCGCCGGTTGGAAGCCAGGTCCTGCCGATGCAAGGCGGCGGCACCATTGCGGTGAAGCGGCGCTCCATCGTCACCGGCGATCAGCTGATCACCGCCAACCAGTCGTTCGATCAGAACAACCAGGCCGCCGTCAGCATCGGTTTCAACACGGCCGGCGCCAAGGCGTTCGGCCGGGTGACCCGCGAGAACGTCAACAAGCCGTTCGCGATCATTCTCGACAATGTCGTCCTCTCCGCGCCGAACATCAACGAACCGATCTTGGGCGGGCAGGCGTCGATCTCCGGCAGCTTCACCGTCCAGACCGCGAATGAACTGGCCGTCCAGCTGCGCTCGGGCAAGTTGCCCGTCGAGCTGAAGGTGATCGAGGAACGCACGGTTGGGCCCGAGCTCGGCCGGGATTCGATCTACAAGGGTACGATCGCCAGCATTGTCGCCACCGGCGCGGTGATCCTGTTCATGCTGATGACCTATGGCCGCTTCGGCGTCTACGCGACGGTCGGCTTGGTGCTGAACGCGCTGCTGATCCTCGGCATCCTCGCCTTCTTCGGGGCCTCTTTGACCTTGCCCGGCATCGCCGGCTTCGTGCTCACCATCGGTGCCGCGGTCGACGCCAACGTGCTGATCAACGAGCGAATTCGCGAGGAGCAGCGACGAGGGCGCAAGGTGCTGGATTCCATCGAATCCGGCTATCGCGAGGCGAGCACCGCCATCTTCGACGCCAACATCACCAACGTCATCGCGGCGCTGATCATGTATTACTTCGGCAGCGGCCCGATCCGCGGCTTCGCAGTCGTGCTGATGATCGGCATCGTCACCTCCGTCTTCACCGCGGTGAACGTGACGCGCATGCTGGTCTCGCTCTGGGCGCGCCGCGCGCGGCCCAAAGAACTCCACATTTAGGAACGCCCGATGCGCCTTCTGAAGCTCGTTCCCGACAACACCAATTTCGATTTTATGAAGTGGCGCAATCTCGCCCTCATTCTGTCGATCATCGTCACCTTAGCCTCGATCGCGCTGGTCGGCGTGCGCGGCCTCAACCTCGGCGTCGATTTCGTCGGCGGGCAGATGATCCGCGTCAGCTTCGAACAGCCGGCGCCGGTTGAGGACATCCGCTCCACGGTCGCCGGCCTGAACATGGGCGATGCGAGCATCCAGGAATTCGGCAACCCGCGCACCCTCTCCATCCGCATGGGCCTCCCCGAAGGCGGCGATCAAGCCGCCGTCGCCGCCGCGTCTCGCGTCCGCAACGCAATCAGCGCCAAATATCCCAAGGCCCAGTTCGCCGTCGACAGCGTCTCCGGCAAGGTTTCGAACGAGCTCTACAAGGCCGGCGCGATCGCCATTGCGCTCGCCATGCTCGGCATCGCCATCTACATATGGCTGCGCTTCGAATGGCAGTTCGGCGTCGGCGCGCTGGTGACGCTCTTCCACGACGTCTGCATGACCGTGGGCTTCTTTTCGCTAACCCAGCTCGAGTTCAACTTGAACGTCGTCGCCGCGATCCTCACCATCGTCGGTTACTCGCTGAACGACACGGTGGTGATCTACGATCGAATCCGCGAGAATCTGCGAAAATACCGCAAGATGGACATCGTGCCGCTGCTCAACCTGTCGCTCAACGAAACGCTGTCGCGCACCATGGTGACGTCCCTGTCGATCATGTTCGCGCTGCTCGCGCTGCTGCTGATCGGCCCGGAAGTGATCTTCGGCCTCACCGCCGCGATCCTGCTCGGCATCTTTGTCGGCACCTATTCGTCGATCTACATCTCCTCGCCGATCCTGGTCTGGCTTGGGGTGAGCGGCGAAAGCTTCCTGTCGCGCAACTTGGCCGCGTCCAGCGCGGAGCGGGTGTCGAGCTACAACGAAGGCATCTGACGGTGCCGCGGGTCAGCCCGGAGGACCTACCGCCCGGCCCACTGGTTCAGGGGTTCTCGAACGGCGGCTTCTCGGTCAGCGGGGTTGTTTACCGCGGCCTGTTCCTGACGCCGGAGGAAGCGAGCGAATGGACGCCGCCCGCGTCCGTCGCCGAACTGACGCTTGAGCATGTCGAGTCGCTTCTAAGCCTCTCGCCGTCGCCCGAATTCCTGCTGCTCGGCACCGGCGCCCGCATCGCCTTTCCGCCCCGCGCCTTCATTCGCGCGGTGGAGGCGAGGGGGCTCGGCGTCGAAGTCATGGACAGCCGCGCCGCCGCTCGGACGTGGGGCCTGCTCCGGGGCGAGGAGAGGTGGATCGTGGCGGCTTTGATGCCGTTCGCTTGAGCAATTGCCTTTGGTCGGTGCCTGCGTTTCTCGACTTCGCTAGAAACAAGCGGAGGTGGGGGTGCAACCCTCTCAAGGTTGATGCTGGAAAGAGATCCGCTTGTTTCGAGCGAAGTCGAGAAACCGAACCGCAGCCTAAGAAACGGCCACCCGCTCCAGATGCGCCTGAAGCTCGGCTGCATTGCGCTGCCAGCTGAACCGCTCGGCCGCCGCGCGAACAGCGTCCGCCGGGGAAGGGGCCGCAATGACTGCCCGCACCCCCTCCGCAATCGCCTCGGCACTCCGCGTCACCAGCCGCCCGGCTTCAGGCCGATCCACCACCTCCCGAGCCCCGCCTACGTCCGTGATCACCACCGGCGTCCCGCAGGCGAGCGCCTCCACCCAGACGTTGGCGAGACCCTCCCGCTCCGACGGAAGCACCATCACGTCCGCCGCCGCAAGCAGGCCCGGAAGCTCGCCGTGCGGCCGGTTGCCGAGGAAGCGCACCCGCGCGCCCAGCGGCGCGGCAAGCGCCTCCAGCCGCGCCCGCTCGGGCCCATCGCCGACCAGGATGAGCGTCGCGTCGGGCAGCGCGTGCAGAGCCTCGATCACAATCGCCTGACCTTTAAGCGGGATCAGCGCGCCCACGGAAACCAGCAGCTGCCCAGTCACGCCAAGCGCCGCCTTCGCCGCCTTGCGATCCGCCGGGCGGAACCGCTCCAGATCGACGCCGGTATAATGAATCGAAATCTTCTCGCCCGGCATGCCGAGCGCTTCCATGTCCCTCTTCATCGCGCCGCTAACCGCAAGCAGCCCGCCGGCCTCGCGTGCCGCCTCCACCATCTGCGCGCGCACTCCGGGAACGCCGCCCCAATGGTGAACGTCGCTCCCCCGCGCCTTCACCGAGAACGGCACGCCAAGCGCCCGTGAGAGGTGCATCGCGGCCACCCCGTCGGGCCAGAAGAACTCCGCGTCGATCACATCGAACGGGAAGCGCTCGCGAAGCGCCTTCAGCCGCGGCAGCATGGCCCGCGCCAGCGCCTTGCCGGCGCCGGCGGGCAGGCCAGGCAGCGTCCGAAAGGGCAGCCGGACAACCTCCACGCCGTTCCACCACCCGCTTTCCGCCCTCCGCCCTCCGGCAAAATGCGGGTGCAGCGACAGCGGCCACGGCGGCACGCCGACGCCGCTCGCCACCACCACCTCTACGCCGCCCCGCGCGGCGAGCGCCTGCGTCTGCCGCTCCACGAAGCCGCCGAATGTCGGCCGGTTCCCGTCCGGGTAAAGCGTCGAAAGGGTCAGCACTCTCAGCATCGATCTCGCACTAGCGCCTAACCATTAAACCGGCGTTCATCGCCGCTACGCTCCAACGGTCCCTATCGCGCTTGGCCTTCGCCAAAGCCTCCGCTAAGAAGCCACCCATGCTCCGCATTTCCAACCGCCCCCTCGCCGCCGCTCTGGTTCTCGCCCTCGTCTCGCCGCTTGCCGCTTGTGCAACCGGCGGCAAGAAGACGCGGGCCGATACCCAATATGTCGCGCGCGACGTGAACACCCTCTACAGCCTCGCCAAGAAGCGGCTCGACCAGCGCCGTTATGCCGAGGCGGCATTGATCTTCGACGAGGTCGAGCGCCAGCATCCCTATTCGATCTGGGCCCGCCGCGCCCAGCTGATGAGCGCGTTCAGCTATTACGCCGCCAAGGATTAT
>DASVUO010000254.1:0-8009 GCA_036386995.1 Allosphingosinicella sp.
GTCGCTGAGAGTCGCCGGGGCAGTCGCGTGGCTGCCCCCGTTCCTACGCGTCGTAGTCGAGCTCAACGCCCTCGCCTTTGGGCACCGACTGGCAGGTGAGGACGTAGCCGGAGGCGATTTCCTCATCGGTGAGGCCGTAGCGGGCTGCCATTTCGACCTCGCCGGAGACGACCCGCGCCCGGCAGGTGGCGCAGACGCCCGCCTTGCAGGCGAACGGCGCCGGAAGCCCCGCCTCTCGCGCGCTGTCGAGGATGTTGCCGGCCTTGGCATCGAACGGCACCCGCCGCTTGCGGCCGTCCAGCGTCACCAGCATGCCGAGGCCTTGGGCGCCCTGCGACATCTGCTGGAGCTGCGCGGCGAGCGCTTCGGCCGGGCGGTCGGCGGTGAAGCGCTCGATATGGATCTTCTCGCGCGGTACCGAGGAATCGCACAGCGCCCCTTCCGCCGCGTCCATCATCGGGCCTGGGCCGCAGATGAAAAAGGCGGCAACCTCCTCCGGGTCGACAAGCGTGCCGAGGATCTCGCCGCATTTGGCGCGGTCGAGCATGCCGTTGAAGAGGTCGATATCCTCCATCTCCTCGGCGAGGAAATGGTGGATCTGAAGGCGGCCCATGTAGCGGTTCTTGAGGCCGGCAAGCTCTTCTAGGAAGATCACCGAGCTGCTGTCGCGGTTGCCGTAGAAGAGCGTGAAGCGGCTTTGCGGCTCTTCGGTGAGCGCCGTCTTGAGCAGCGAGAGGACCGGCGTGATCCCGGAGCCGCCCGCGAAGCCGACATAATGGTTGGCGGCATCGGGGCGGAATTCGTGCGTGAAGCTGCCGTGCGGCGGCATCACCTCCAGCGTGTCGCCTTCCCTCAGCTCTTCATTCGCCCATGAGGAGAAGCGGCCGCCGGCGATCCGCTTTACCGTGACCTTGAGTTCCCCATCGGAAGGCGCAACGCAGAGCGAATAGTTGCGACGTACGTCCTCGCCGCCGATCTCGGCGCGAAGCGTCAGATGCTGTCCGGCGCGGAAGCGGAAGGTGTCCGCGAGACCGGCCGGAAGGTCGAAGCGGATCGACCGCGCGTCTGCCGTCTCCTGCACCAGCTCGGCGACGCGAAGGGGAAAGAAGCCGGCGCTCATTCGCCCCTCAATGACATTTGAACAGGTCGAACGGCTCGGCACACGACCGGCAGCGCCACAGCGACTTGCAGGCGGTGGCGCCGAAGCGGCTGATCTCAACCGTGTCGCTCGATCCGCATTGCGGGCAGGCGACCGCCGCGCCGCGCGGCACGGGCGGGGCGATGCCGTAAGCGTGGAGCTTAATACGGCCTTCGGGCGTGATCCAGTCGGTGGTCCAGGCGGGCGAGAGCGCGGTTTCGATGCGGACGCTTCGGTAGCCGGCGGCGTCCAGGGCCGCGCGGATATCGCGCTCGATCACTTCGGTTGCCGGGCAGCCGGTGTAGGTGGGGGTGATGGTGACGGTCTCGGCAGTGACGGAGCGGACGATGCCGAGTTCGACTACGGACACGACTGGGACTTCGGGATCAAGGACTTGGGCGAGGACGTCCCAGATCCCGCTTGTGTCTAGCGAAGTCGAGACACGCTTGTGGGGTGACGCGCTTCTCGACTTCGCTCGAAGCGAGCGGTTTTCTCTGAAGTGGACCTCTGCCACGGCCATCACCACACCGCATCCGGATAGGTGCGCGGCAGAAACTGCATCGTGCAGAGGAGGTGGCCGAGATGCTCCGAATGGTGGCCGCGGCGGCCGCCGAGGATTGGGCGCTGGTCGGTCGGGATGTCCAGCTTCGCTTCCGTCAGCACCGCGCCCACGATCCGGTCATATTCCGAACGCAGCGCAGCCAGATCGGTGAACAGCCCGCGCGCAATCGCAGCGTCAGCCACTTCGTCCATCTCGAACAGCTCGGGCACGAAGCGCCACATCCAGTCGATGCCGTTCGCCATGCGGCGGTGGCTTTCCTCCGTGCCGTCGCCGAGGCGGATCACCCATTCGGCGCTGAGCTCCTGATGGTAGGTCACTTCCTTGACCGCCTTTTCGGCGACTGCGGAGATTCGCGCGTCTGAGGAACCGATCAGCCGCTCGAACAGCAATTTCTGCCAGGTGGAGAACAGGAATTGCCGCGCCATTGTCTGTGCGAAGTCGCCGTTTGGCTGTTCGACCAGCAGGCAATTGGTGAAATCGAGGACGTCGCGGTGAAAGGCGAGCTTGTCGCCGTCGCGCCCCTGCCCTTCGGCTTTGCCGGCGGCATTAAGGAACAAAGTCGCTTGGCCGATCAGATCGAGCGCCATGTTGGCGAGGCTGAGATCGACTTCCACCGACGGCGCGTGGCCGGTCCACTCGCTCAAGCGCTGCCCGAGGATCAGGCTGTCGTCGCCGAGGCGAAGCAGCGTGTTGAACAGGATGCCGGGCTCAAGCTCGGCAACCGCGTCGAACGCGCCGGTGCCCTGCGGCAAGGTGCGGGCGGCGGCTTCGTCTTCGGGTCGGATCGGCGGCAGCGACGGCATCAGATGTGGGTGATCCCGTCGGGAATGTCGTAAAAGGTCGGGTGGCGGTAGACCTTGTCGGCGGCGGGATCGAACATCTGCGCATCGTCGGACGGGTCAGATGCAACGATCGATGCGGAGGGCACGACCCAGAGGCTTACCCCCTCCATGCGGCGCGTATAAGTGTCGCGCGCGTGGCGCATCGCGATCTCAGCGTCCGGCGCATGGACGGAGCCGACGTGGCGGTGCGACATTCCGCCCTTCGAGCGGACGAAGACTTCCCAGAGCGGCCAATCTTTCGCCATCAGGCGGCCTCTGCCTTGCGGGAATGCTTCGTCGCATAAGCGTCGGCGGCCTCGCGGACCCAGGCGTTGCTCTCCCACGCTTCGCGGCGAGCCTTCATCCGCTCCTTGGCGACCGGGCCTTCGCCGCGGACGACGGCGTAGAATTCCTCCCAATCGATCGCGCCGAAATCGTAGGCACCGCGCTCTTCGTTCCACTTGAGGTCGGGATCGGGCACGGTGAGGCCGATGGCTTCGGCCTGCGGCACGGTGATGTCGACGAACTTCTGGCGGAGCTCGTCATTGGTCTCGCGCTTGATCTTCCACCGCATCGACTGAGCAGTGTTGGGAGAATTCTCGTCGGGCGGCCCGAACATCATCAGGCTCGGCCACCACCAGCGGTTAAAGGCGTCCTGCATCATCCGGCGCTGGTCGGGCGTACCGGCCATCATTGCCATGCTGATTTCGTAGCCCTGGCGCTGGTGGAAGCTCTCCTCCTTGCAGACGCGGACCATGGCGCGGGCGTAGGGCCCGTAGGAGGTACGCTGCAGCGGCACCTGGTTCATGATCGCGGCACCGTCGACCAGCCAGCCGATCGCGCCCATGTCGGCCCAGGTCAGCGTCGGGTAGTTGAAGATCGTGGAGTATTTGGCTTTGCCCGAGTGCAGCGCCTCGATCATCTGCTCGCGGCTGGTGCCGAGCGTTTCGGCCGCCGAGTAGAGATAGAGGCCATGGCCCGCTTCATCCTGCACCTTGGCAAGCAGGATCGCCTTGCGGCGAAGCGACGGCGCGCGGCCGATCCAGTTACCTTCGGGAAGCATGCCGACAATCTCGCTGTGCGCGTGCTGCGAAATTTGGCGAGTGAGCGTGCGGCGGTAGGCCTCGGGCATCCAGTCCTTGGGCTCGATGAACTCGTCCGCCGCGACCCGCGCTTCGAAGGCGGCGAGCTTGTCCGGGTCCTCAAGAGGCTGAACTTTGCCGGAAGGCTGCTTTTGAAGCTCAGTCGTATACATTCTCGTCTCCCGAGGCCGATCTAGTCGTCTTGGCACCCTGACACAATCAACGCGCGAATCGGGCTTGGGTCCCCTCCCTGTTCGCGGCGGCTGCAGGCCGAATGGTCCCAATGTTCCCACTGGCCATGGACCCTTGCCGAAGGCCCTCGCCTGACAGTGTCGAGGGAGCGGCGCACGCCAGCACCATATAGGGTGCCCGCGGTGTAGGAAAATGGCTTCGGTCAAACTCGCTCGATCACCAAAGCGATGCCCTGCCCTACGCCGATGCACATGGCGCACAGCGCGTAGCGGCCGCCGGTGCGGTGGAGTTCTTCCGTGGCGGTCATAGCCAGCCGCGCGCCCGACATGCCGAGTGGATGGCCGAGCGCGATTGCGCCGCCGTTCGGATTTACGTGCGGCGCGTCGTCTGGGAGGCCGAGTTCGCGAAGCACGGGGAGCGCCTGGGCGGCGAAGGCTTCGTTGATTTCGATCACGTCCATGTCGGCGATTGTAAGGCCGAGCCGCTTGAGGAGCTTGAGCGAGGCAGGCGCGGGGCCGATGCCCATGATGCGCGGCTCCACCCCCGCGACGGCGCCGCCGACGATCCGGGCGCGCGGCGTCAGACCGTTGCGGCGGGCGGCTTCCTCCGAAGCGACGATCATCGCCGCGGCGCCATCGTTGACGCCCGACGCGTTTCCGGCGGTGACGGTGCCGTCAGGGCGGACGATGGGCTTCAATTTGCCGAGCGCTTCGACGCTTGTCTTGCGCGGGTGCTCGTCACGGTCGACGATCAGCGGATCGCCTTTGCGCTGCGGAATGGAGACGGGGACGATTTCGGCGGCGAAGCGGCCGCTTTCCTGGGCGGCGGCGGCCTTGTCCTGGCTGCGCACGGCAAAGGCGTCCTGGTCTTCGCGGCTGACTTTCCAGGCGTCCGCAACGTTCTCGGCGGTGGAGGGCATGGTGTCGTCGCCGTAGGCGCCCTTCATCTTCGGGTTGACGAAGCGCCAGCCGATCGTGGTGTCGTACATCTCCGCGTTGCGGTCGAAGGCGCTGGTTGCCTTGGCCATCACGAACGGCGCGCGGCTCATGCTTTCGGAGCCGCCGGCGATGATCAGATCGGCTTCGGAGCCGCGGATCACGCGCGCCGCCATGGTGACGGCGTCCATGCCCGAGCCGCACAGGCGGTTGAGCGTGACGCCGCCCGATTTGTGCGGGAGCCCGGCGAGGAGGCCAGCCATGCGGGCGAGGTTGCGATTGTCCTCGCCGGCCTGGTTGGCGCAGCCCAAGATGACGTCATCGATCTCGTCCCAATCGACACCGCCGTTGCGGTCCATCAGCGCCTTGATCGGGATCGCGGCGAGATCGTCGGCGCGAACGGTGGCCAGGCTGCCGCCATAGCGGCCGATGGGGGTGCGGATCGCATCGCAGATAAAGGCTTCGGTCATGGGAGGGAAACTCCTGCTTGTTGCGTGCCCCCTACCCGTTCGTGTCGAGCGAAGTCGAGACACGCCTGCCGGATTTGGTTTCTCGACTTCGCTCGAAACGAACGGGTTTTGAACTCGGGGGGAGTTGGACTACGGCGGGGCAATGGCAGCCTACGAAACCATACTCTTCGCGCAGGAGCGCGGCATCGCCCGCCTCACCCTCAACCGGCCGGAGCGGCTGAACAGCTTCACCGTGCAGATGCACGAGGAAGTGGCCGACGCGCTCGGCAGACTTGAGGACGCGCGGGTGCTGGTGCTGACCGGTGCGGGGCGCGGGTTTTGCGCGGGGCAGGATCTCAACGACCGCGCGGTGGCGCCGGGGCAGAGCGTCGATCTCGGCGAGTCGGTGGAGAAAAGGTACAATCCGCTGGTCCGGACTCTGACGTCCCTGCCCTTCCCGGTGATCGCGCGAGTGAACGGCGTCGCGGCCGGCGCCGGGGCGAACATCGCTTTGGCCTGTGACATCGTGGTGGCGGCGAGGTCGGCAAAGTTCATCGAGAGCTTCGCCTCGATTGGGCTCATTCCGGACAGCGGCGGCACCTGGGTTTTGCCCAGGCTGGTCGGTCAGGCGCGGGCGCTTGGGCTTGCGCTCACCGCCGAGCCGCTGGCGGCCGAAAAGGCAGCCGAATGGGGACTGATCTGGAAGGCTGTGGAGGACGATGCTTTGGACGCGGAGGTGGACGCGCTTGCAGAGAAGTTCGCGGCCGCGCCGACGCGGGGGCTCGCCAAGATCAAGCACATGATCCGCGAAAGCTGGGGCCACAGCCTGGGCGAGGAACTGGTTCTCCAGCGCGACGCTATGCGCGAGCTTGGCGCAAGCGACGACTATCGCGAGGGCGTGGCGGCCTTCATGGAGAAGCGGAAGCCGCGGTTTACGGGCAAGTAGGCCCGCTTCTTTGAGGCGTGTCTCGACTTCGCTCGACACGAACGGATTTGGATTTGAGGCTAAAGAAATGAAAACGCAGACCCTCCTCAATTACGCGCAGGACCGTTGGTACGAGGCGCCTTCGGGGCTTGCCGAAGTGCATAGTGCGATCACTGGAGAGACGATCTTCGAGACGGGCTCCAGCGGCCTCGATTTCGCAGGCATGCTGCGTCATGCGCGGACCGTGGGCGGGCCGGCGCTTCGGCGCCTCACCTTCCACGAGCGGGCGCATATGCTCAAAGCCCTCGGCCTGGCGATCATGGCGCGCAAGGAGGAGTTGTACGAGCTCAACTACGAAACCGGTGCGACGCGCACCGACGGGTGGATCGACATCGAGGGCGGCGCGGGGACGTTGTTCTCCTTCTCCTCCAAGGGACGCCGCGAGCTGCCCAACAGCCGGGTGCTGATCGACGGCGCGATGGAGCCGCTGTCGAAGGGCGGCACCTTCGTCGGCCAACACGTCTTCACGCCGCTGCAGGGCGTGGCGGTGCATATCAACGCGTTCAACTTCCCAGTCTGGGGAATGCTGGAGAAGCTCGGGCCGACTTTGCTTGCCGGTGTGCCGGCGATCGTGAAGCCTGCTTCGGCGACCGGCTATCTCGCCGAAGCGGCGTTCCGGATCATGATCGAGGCGAACATCCTGCCGCCCGGCGCTCTGCAGCTGGTGATGGGCGGCGTGGGCGACATGTTCGACCACCTGACGCTTCAGGATGTCGTCAGCTTCACCGGCTCGGCGCAAACGGCGATGAAGCTTCAGACCCATCCGGTGATGGCGCGAGAGTCCGTCCGCTTCATTGCCGAGCGTGACAGCTTGAACGCCTCGGTGCTCGGGCCCGACGCGGGTCCGGGTACGCCGGAGTTCGACCTGTTCGTCAAGGAAGTGGCGCGCGAGATGACGGTGAAGGCGGGGCAGAAATGCACTGCCATCCGGCGCGCGATGGCGCCGGCCGAGCATATCGATGCCGTGGAGGAGGCCCTTCGGGCGCGGCTCGGCAAGGTGCGGATCGGCAACCCGCGTGAGGAAGGCGTGACGATGGGCGCGCTCGCCAGCCAGAACCAGCTGATCGGCGTGCGCGCGGCGGTGGCGGAGCGTGCCAAGTCGGCGCGCATCGTCAGCGGCGATCCGGACCTGTCGCCGGTGGCGGGGAACGGCGCGTTCATGTCGCCGATCCTGCTGCGGTCGGACGATCCCTGGGGCTCCGACGCGGTGCACGACATCGAGGCCTTCGGGCCCGTATCGACGATCATGCCGTACCGCGACCTCACCGACGCGGTGAACCTCGCCAACCGCGGCATGGGCAGCCTGGCTGTCTCACTGTTCACCAACGACCGCGACGTGGCGGAAGAGTTCGTGATGGGCGCCGGCGCTTACCACGGGCGGATGCTGATCCTAGACCGCACCTCGGCGGGCGAGTCGACCGGCCATGGCTCCCCCCTCCCCGTTTTGGTGCACGGGGGCCCCGGCCGCGCGGGTGGCGGCGAGGAGATGGGGGGGGTGCGCGGGGTTGCGCATTATATGCAGCGCACCGCCTTGCAGGGCTCACCCGCTCTGCTCAGCCACATCGCGAAGCAATGGCTTGCCGGCGCGGAGAAGCCGACGGGCGCGCTTCACCCGTTCCGCAAACGAATTTCCGAGCTCGAGATCGGCTACACCCTGACAACGGCGAGCCGCACGGTGACGCTGGAGGACATCGAGCATTTCGCCCACTTCACCGGCGACACCTTCTACGCGCACATGGACGACGAAGCGGCGAAGGCCAGCCCGATCTTCGAGGGCCGGGTCGCGCACGGCTACCTGATCCTGAGCTTCGCGGCCGGCCTGTTCGTGGACCCGGCGCCGGGTCC
>DASVUO010000255.1:0-19003 GCA_036386995.1 Allosphingosinicella sp.
GGGGTCGGCTGTCTTGAAGCCGGCGCTCAGTTCGATGCGCTGGCGGCGAAGCTCGTCGATCCGCGACTTGAGCCCGCGGACCTCGCCGTCCAGGGCAAGCAGGCGGTCGAGGTCCAGCGCCACGTTCTTCGCCTCGGCGGCGGCGCGCACGGCGGCGGTGTTTTCGCGAATATATTGGAGGCTCAGCATCCCGCCCTAAAAGAGCAGAATGCCGCGCCTGTCAAAGCTTCAGAACCAGGCGCGAACCCCGAAAAGCACGCTCCAGCCGCCCGCTTCCTCGCCGCCGGCGCGCCTGAAGCGAGCCGTGTCGCCGAAGCCGCGCTGATATTCTACGCCTACGTACGGCGCGAATTGCGGCTTCACCTCGTAGCGCAGCCGTAGGCCGACTTCGCCCGTGGCGATGCCCGAACCGATACGCAACTCCGGCACGTCCTGCAGGCTGAATTGCACTTCCGCTTCCGGCTGAAGGATCAGCTTCTGCGTGATCCGAAGGTCGTACTCCGCCTCGACCCTCGCGGTGACGTCGCCTTTGGTCGAGACGAACGCCGCGGCGTCGACCTCGAACCAGTAGGGCGCCAGGCCCTGTACGCCGAGCACAAGGTGCGTCCGCTCCGGACCCCGTCCGAAGTCCTGCCGCAGGCCGAGCTGAAGGTCGAACCACGGGTCGATCGCTCGGCTCCAAAGCGCCTGCGCCTCGCCATGCTCCAGCGCCTCGCCAAACCCGCCTTCGCCTTCGCTCTTCAGCCAAAGCTTGTGGATGTCGCCGCCATACCAGCCTTGCGCATCCCAGGCATAACCGTCGCCGCCGTCCTCGGCACGATACTCCAGCCGGTCGATCAGCACCTTGCCGAAGCGCATGGCGCCATGCTCTCCGCGCATCTCTTCGCGAGCAGCGGCCATGGCGTCGGCCCCGTAGACCGCGTCGGCGGCATACGCCGGTCCTGAAGAAGCCGCTGCCGGCGGCGGCGCAACCGGCGGAGCGGGGGCGGGAGCGCCATGGCCAGCATGTGGATCGGCCGCAGGCATATTGTGCCTGGCGTGCGGGTCCGGCTTCTTCGCCGGCTCGGCGGCATGCCCCCCATGGCCTTGATGCTGCGCCATCGCCGGAGCCGATACGCCCAGCGCGAGGAGGAGGATCAGGCGCTTCATGCCGTCTCTCCGTCGAGCGGCCGCACCGTCACCACCCGCATCATGCCGGCGTGCATGTGCAGCATCAGGTGGCAGTGGAACGCCCAATCGCCCGGCGCGTCGGCGGTCAGGTCGAAGCTCAGTTTGGAGCCGGGAAGCACCATCACCGTATGCTTCACCGGATGGCTGCCCGTGTGGCCGTTCACCACCTCGAAGAAGTGGCCGTGAAGGTGCATCGGGTGGGTCATCATCGTGTGGTTGATCATGGTCACCCGCACCCGCTCATTTCGCTCGAAGCGGATCGGCTCCGGCGCCTCCGACAGTTTCTTGCCGTCGATCGACCACATGAAGCGCTCCATGTTGCCGGTGAGGTGGACCTCCACCGTCCGCGTCGGCGCCCGCGTGTCCGGGTTCGGCACCGCCGACATCAGGTCGCGATAGGTCAGCACTTTGTGGCCCACGTCGTCGAGGCCAAGCCCCGGATCGCCGGTGCGGTCCACCGGGTTCGGCGCGATCATGTCGACGCCGACGCCGACTTCGAACGGCACCTTCGACTTGTCGCGCATGTCCATCTTGCCGTGGTCCATCGCCGCGCCGCCGCCATGGGCGCCGTGGTTCATGCCGGCCATGTCGCCCATGCCCATGTCCTTCATGCCGAGCACCGGCCGCTTGCGAATCGGCGGCACTGCGGCGCGAATCCCAACGCGGGGGGCAAGCGTCGCGACGCCCATTCCGGAGCGGTCCATTGCCTCGGCAACGAAGGAGTAAGCCTCGTCGCCGGGGGTGACGATAACGTCGTAGGTCTCGGCATTGCCGATCTGCAGTTCGTCCACCTTCACCGGACGCACATGCTGGCCGTCGGACGCGACCACTTCCATCGGCAGGCCCGGCATGCGGATGTTGAAGATGGTCATCGCGGCGGCGTTGATGATGCGAAGGCGCACCCGTTCGCCGGGCTTGAACAGGCCGGTCCAGTTCTCGGCCGGGCCGTGGCCGTTGATCAGGTAGGTGTAGGCGGCACCGGTGACGTCGAGGATGTCGGTCGGGTCCATCCGCATCTTCGCGAACATCGCGCGGTCGGCCGCGGACATGTCGTCCTTGCCGTGAAGCCGGCGAAGCAAGGTTGCGCGCTGCCGGTTGAAGAAGCCGCCCTCCTGCTTCAGCCGCGCCATCAACTGGTGCGGGTGCATGAACGTCCAGTCGGAAAGCACGATCACATGCTCGCGGTCGTACGCCACCGGATCAGGGCCGGCGGGATCGATCAGCAGCGGGCCGTAGTGGCCGGACTGCTCCTGGTGCCCCGAATGGCTGTGATACCAGTAGGTGCCCGACTGCTTCACCGGAAAATCGTAGGTAAAGGTAGAGCGCGCCTTGATGCCGGGGAAGCTGACGCCCGGAACGCCGTCCATCTCGAACGGCACGATCAGGCCATGCCAGTGGATCGAAGTGTCTTCGTCCAGCCTGTTGTCGACGTGGATCCGCACCCGCTGGCCCTCTTTCAGCCGCAGCAGCGGGCCAGGGAGGGTTCCGTTCAGCGTCACCGCGTGGCCGCTGCGCCCTCCGGTTTGGAAGGAACTGTGATCCACGGTGAGGCGGATCTCTTCGCCGCTTAGAGTCTCGCCGCCGCGCGCCGCGAGGCCGTGGGTGCCGTTTTGCGCCCAGGCGGGGAAAAGGGGCGCGAGCCCGAGCGAAAAGCCGCCCAGCGCCGCCGCGCGCAACAGGGCGCGGCGCTCGAGGTGGAGCGTGTCCGTCATGTTCGGTAACCCTTGTTGGGAGGCGCCGGCGTGCGGCGCCTCCCGTTCAGGCTTCAGTGGCCGCCATGGTCGCCATGCGCGGCGGCGCCGGCGGCCTGGTGCGCTTCATGGTCGCAGCAGGCCATTTTCTTGCCGTCGGCCGCCTTCGGGCATTCGCCCTTTGCGTGCTCGCAGCACTCCATCTTGCCGCCCTTGGACTCGGGGCAGTCGTGCTTTTGGGCCTCGCCGTGGCCCTGGTGCTGGCCCTGGGCGGGGGCGTGCTTCGAATGGTCCATCTGGCCATGCTGGCTGTGGTCCATTGTGCCGTGATCGACCGGCGTCGGCGCGGTCTGGGCGGCGGCGGGCGCGGCGAAGGCGAGCGCCACTGCGCAAAAAATGAGCTTCATGATGGTACGTCCTGATATTCGAGAAAGTGGAAGGTCGAACGATCAGGCAATTCGCGGAGGGGGCGTTTCCGCTTCGGGGCCGAGGCCGCTGGCCGGAAGCACCGGCAGAGTGAAAAGGGGAAGCGCGGTCGGCGCAAGCGTCTCCGCAATCCGTGCCTCGAAAGACGGCAATGCGGCGCAGGCGATCGCGCATTGCGCGGCGCCTTCGTGGCGGCTCTTGTTCTGCTCGGCGGGGGCGCCGCTTTCGTGGCAATCGTCGCCCATCGCCATCGCCGAACCATGCGCCGGCGCAGCGGCCATTGCATGCCCTTGGCCCGCCATGGCGAGCGGCATCAGCAGCAGCGCAAAGGCGAGCAGGAGACGAAAGAGGCTGTGGGCCGGCATGGCTTGCGAGATAAGGCCGAAGGGACCTCGTTGCAATGCGCCCGGCGCCCGCACCGCCTATTCGGCCGCGACCAGCACGTCGTCGTTCGCGCCCGCCGCAGGGCCTGCGCGATAGGCGGACGGATCGATTCCGAACTCGCCGCGAAAGGCGCGGGAGAAATGGCTTCGGCTCGCATAGCCGACGGTGGCGGAGATCGCCTTCACCGGCATCCGGGTGCTCCGCAGCAGCCGGGCTCCCGCGCGTAGCCGCGCGGTCTGGACGAACGCCATCGGGCTGGTGCCGTAAGTGGCGCTGAAATGGTGGCTGAAGCGCGATCGGCTCATGCCGCACAAACGCGCCAGGCTTTCGACGCTGTGCTCGTCGTTGGGGCGGGCGATGATGGCGGCGACGGCGCGGCCGAGCTGCGGGTGCATCAGCGGCATGTGCAGCGGCGAATCGGCGCCGTGGCGGCGGAAATGGCTGCGCAGGAGCAGGAGCAGCACCTGCTTCATCAGCGTGCTCACCATTGCCCGGGTGCCGATGCCGGGCTCGGAAAGCTCGGCCAGGATCGCTTGGAAGAGGAGCGGCGGCGCGCCTGCCGGAGCGGTCTCGACCAACGGCGCGCGCAAATTGTCGAACAGTCCGTAGCCGTCGCCGACGCTTGCGCTCACCGCCGCGCAGCCGAGCACCAGCCCGGCGCTGTCTCCCCGCGCGCGGAAGCTGACCAGGTCGTCCGCCATCGGGCAGGCGGAGGTTAGATCGGCAAGGTGGTCGCTGGTGCCCGGCCCGATCAAGCTCTTGGGCAGGTGGCGCGGCACGACGATCATTGCGCCGGGCTGGAGCGCGACGCCCCCGCCGTCCCATTCCAACCGCCCTGCGCCCTCCAGCACGAAGTGAACGACGATCCTGTCCATGCCGGGGCAGGCGAGGCGCCAGCCTTCGCCGACCTCGCACATCCCAAAGGCGTCGAGCCGCACGTCGAGAAGATCGAGCATCTGTTCCAGGCCTGCGTCCATCATCGATCCTCCACTTCATCGGCGAACAAGTGCCGCCTCGTCACGAACCGGTGCTTCGGGCGCCTACGGTTCGGAGGTGAAACGGTGCAGGCGGCGGCCCCGTTCCTACGGGAAATAGGCCGTATCGGTGGCGAGGCCGCTCCGGTGACCGCCGATTAACTTTCTCGCGCCATGATCGGCGCCGGGGACAGTGGGGGAGACGATACGGGGATGATCGCGCGCGGCCGAGGCTTGTTGCCGGCACCGATGATGCGCTGGCTGTTCGCGCCGGCGGAGCAGCACAGCGAAGTGCGGAACGAGCTGATCGCCACGGTGATCCAGCGGCGACCGGCGCTCTATATCGCCTGCGCGGCGATCATGATCATGAGCCTTTCGGCGGCGCTTCTGACGCGTACCGCCTGGGCGTCGGCGTGGCTCGGCATCGACGCGCTACTGATCGGATACCGCCTGTATCTCTCCTTTCGTTACGACACGGCGCGCGAAGGCCCGCGCGAGGGCCGCGGCGCGGTAGTGGTGTCGATGTTCGTCCTGTTCCTGGTGTTCGGCGCCGGCTGCGCGGCATCGATCCTGAAGGGGCCGCCCGTGCTGATGGCGATGGCGGTGATTTCCGCGCTTGGCGTGTTCGCCGGCCTGGTGTCGCGCTGGGCGGCCTTTCCGCGTTTGGCCCTTGTGACGATCGTCGCAATGGCCCTGCCGATCTGCGGCGCAATCGCGGCGCGAACCGACGGGGGGCTGGCCTTGGCGGCAACTCAGTTCGCGGTGATCGCGATCACCATCGCCGCTCTGACCTTCCAGAACCACCGCACCCTGCTTCGCATGCTCCGGGCCGAGCAGCAGAATGCCTTTCTCGCCCGCACCGACCCGCTCACCGGCCTCGGCAACAGGGTCAGGCTCGGGGAGGACATGGTGGCCCTATGGCGGGACTCGGCGGTGGGAGAAGACGGCGTTCCCCACGCTGCGGTGCTGTATCTTGATCTCGACGGCTTCAAGGCCTTCAACGACGCCCACGGTCACGATGCCGGCGATGCGCTTTTGCGCACTATCGGTGAAGCGCTTCGCCTTGAAGCAAGCGGCACCTGCCGGGTCTACCGCATCGGCGGCGACGAGTTCGTCGTCATCGGCCGGACCCGCGATGCCGGTGCGGTGTCAAGGCTTGCCGAGCGGATGGTGGAAGCGGTTGCGCGGGTCGGCTCGGCCGAAGGCGCCGGCTACCGGGTGACGGTGAGCGTCGGCGCCGCAACGGCGCTGGCAGGAGACTCCCCCGACACGGTCCTCACCCGCGCCGATCGGGCGCTGTACCAAGCGAAACGCGCGGGCAAGGCGCGCTTCCACCTCGCGGGCAACGGAGGCGCGACGCGGCTCGCGGCCTGAGACTCGACTGCCAGTTCGATCAGCTTTTGGCCGACTTCCTGATCTCGGGCTCGTTGTCCTGTTCGCCGCCCTCGCGGGGTAGCGGCGCGATGTCCGCTTCGATGGCCAGGCGGATCACGTCGGTCAGCGACTCGCACTCAAGATCGCGCATCATGTTGGCGCGGTGCATCTCCACCGTTCGGTGGCTGATGTCGAAGCGACGCGCGATTTCCTTGTTGGTCATGCCCGCCACAACCCCACGCAGGATCTGGTTCTCGCGCGGTGAAAGGCCACGAAGCCTGGCAAGCGCGCGGCCATGGCGCGCTTCGCGCTCGTGGCGCTCCACGGACACGGCAAGCGCCCGTTCAACCGCCTGGGCAAGCGCTTCCTCGGTGAAAGGCTTTTCGATGAAATCGGTTGCGCCGAGCCGAAGCGCGCGCACCGCCGACGGCACGTCGCCGTGGCCGGTCATCATGACCACGGGAATGGTCAGGTTCCTGCGGGCAAGCTCCGCCTGAATTGCGAAGCCGTCGAGATGGGGCATGCGAAGGTCAAGCAGAACGCAGCCGACGCCGAGCTTCGCTTCCTTCAGGAATTCCTCGCCGCTTGCATAGATTTCGCTCGAAAAGCCGCGGCTGCGCAGCAAGAAGCTCGTTGACGCTCGAACTGACGCGTCATCATCGACAATATGAATAACCGGATGCAACGCTTGACCCCTCCCGCAGCTGCTAAGACATTGAGATAGATCAAGTTTCATTGAAAAGCGAGCAGTTTGGCTACCGTAAAAACACGGTAGGCTTACGATCCGGAGCCGCTCGGTTGAGGATGCGCTATGTCCAGCGAGCTTCAAGGATGATTGAGCGCGACACCTTACGCGATGTTGAAGACCCTTCTTTACGTCAGCGAAAGCCGGCTTCTTCTTCCCGGTGAGGCCTGGCAAGTTGAGGATATCATTCAGGTCGCGCGGTCGCGAATGCCGCGCTCGCCGTCACCGGCGCACTGGTTTTCACGCACGCTAGCTTCGCCCAAATTCTGGAGGGGCCGGCGGCCGGGGTGGACGAACTGATGGCAAGCATCCGCCGCGATCCCCGCCACCGCCGCGTAGCGGTGCTGCACGAAGCGCCACTTGATGCGGGCCGGCGCTTTCCGGATTGGAGCATGGCCTATTCGGGCCCATCGCCTTACGTGGAGCGCCATATCCGCCCGTTGCTCGACGGGGTGGTGGACACACCGGAGGTTGCGGCGGTCGTCGAACGGTTGCTTCGGCTGGTGGAGGAACTGACGCTTCAAGCGCCGGACGACGAAAACGGGGTGAGCCGAAGCAATAGGTGCTTACAGCTGATGTTCTTGCCCGGTGAGGATACTATAAGCGTGTCCGGCGCCGCCCGGCGCTTTATCCCAGGAGTTATCCATCCAGTTCCTAGACCATTCGGGCGAAGCCGCCGCCGCGATCCGTGACTTCGATTGGGAAAAAACCGACTTGGGCAGCCCGAAAGGCTGGCCGGTCTCCTTGCGAACGCTGCTGCGCTACATGCTGGCGTCCGCCGGCCCGAAGCTGCTCTTGTGGGGTCCCGATTTCCTTACCTTTCACAACGATGCCTACCGAACCATGCTCGGCGTGCACGGAATGGGCATCGGGCGCCGTTTCGCGGATCTTCGCCCCGACATCTGGGACTTCGTCCGCCCGCACGTCCAAGCCGCCTTCAACGGCGAAAGCCGCCTCATAGTGGATCATCAGGGGCTCAGCCGGCGCACCGGCGAGGATGAGGTCGTCTACGTCACGCTTTGCTACACGCCGGTCTTCGACGCCGACGGCACGGTGATCGCGGTGCTCGGCGACGTCTACGACACCAGCCCGGTTCACCGCGCCCGGGCGGAGCTCCTCCACGAAAATGAGCGGCTGACCGAGGTATTCACCCGCGCGCCGTTCCTGATCGCCTTCAGCACCGCGCCCGACATGCGGATCACCTACGCCAACGACGCATTTGCCACGTTTTACGGTAACCGCCCGCTTGCCGGGCTGCCGGTGGCCGAAGCGATTCCGGAAGCGGTGGAACAGGGTTTCCTGGCGATGCTGGAGAACGTCTGCCGGACCGGCGAGCCGTGGATCGGCAAAAACGTGCCGGTCACCGTGCGTAACCCGCCCGACTTCGCCGACGACCTGCGTTACGTGGATTTCATCTATCAGCCGCTGCACGGAGCGGACGGCAGCATCACCGGCCTGGCCTGCTTCGGTTATGACGAAACGGAGAACAAGCGCGCGCAGGAGCATTCGTTGAAGCTCCAGACCCAGCTTCTCCACGGCGCCCGGGTCAACGCAATGGGAACCATGGCGATGACCTTGGCCCACGAACTCAACCAGCCGCTGACCGCCGCCGCCAACTATCTCACCGTCGGAACCCGGCTGTTGGCTTCAGGCGCTCCCCAGGGCGAAGTGGTCGATGCGCTGACGCTGGTGGAGGAGGAAATCCAGCGCACGGGCGAGATCATCCGGCGGATACGCGACATGGTCTCGGCAGGCCGCTCGCGGGCCGAGCCCGTGTCGCTGCACAAGGCGCTGGCCAACGCCCATGCCTTGCTGTCGGCGGGAAGCGACACCTTCCGGATCGCCATCGAGCCCGACATCGCAAACGAGGCCGAATGCGTGATGTTCGACCGGATTCAGCTCGAGCAGATCCTGGTGAACCTGCTGCGCAATGCGGCGGACGCGTCGGCGGACGCCGGGGCGAAGACCGTTCGCGTAACCGCCGTGCGCGACAAGCGCATGGTCACCCTGCGGCTGCGCGATTGGGGCCGGGGTATCGATCCCACGCGGATGCCGACCCTGTTCGAAGCGCTTCAGCCGGTTTCCGCCACCGGTCTGGGCATGGGCCTGTCGCTGTGCAGGACCATGGTTGAAGCGCATGGCGGCCGCATCTGGGCAGAAGCACCCGAAGGCGGCGGCACGATTATCGCCTTCACGCTGCCCGCGGCTGCCGGTTCGGCTTAAGCGGCGACGGCGTGGAGCCCCGGCTCCTCGCTGCACACCGTGCGGTCGCGGCCATCGCGCTTGGCTTTGTACAAGGCTTCGTCGGTGATGCGTATCCAGGTGTCGGCCGATTGGCCGCGGCGCAAGGGCGCGGCGCCGAAGCTTGCCGTGACCCGCAGATCGGGCGCCCAATCGAAGCGGAGGCAGGAGATCAGGTTGCGCAGCCGTTCCGCCACGGCGCGGGCCGCCATTCCGTCGATCTCGGGCAACAGGATGCCGAACTCCTCGCCGCCAAGCCGGCCGAGCATGTCGCTTGGCCGAAGCGCCGCGCGGCAGGCTTCGGCAACCGCCTTCAACACTTCATCGCCCGATGGGTGGCCGAATTCGTCGTTGATCCGCTTGAAATGGTCGATGTCGAGCAGCAGCAGCGAGCTGACCCTGCCGTAGCGCTTCAACCGGTCCACCTCCTTTTCCGCGGCGTCCACAAAGGCGCGGCGGGTTGCGGCGCCGGTCAGGAAGTCACGCTGGGCGATTGTCCGAAGCTCGAGCTCGTTCACCACCAGGCCGGCGAACTGGCTCAGCATCTGCACCTGCGCGTCGCTGAAGCTGCGCGGCCGGGTGTCGATCACGCACAAGGAGCCGAGATTGAAGCCGTCCGGCGTCGGCAGCGGAACGCCCGCATAGCTGCGGATGCCCGGATCGCCGGTGACCAGCGGGTTGGAGGCAAAGCGGGAGTCCGCGGTTGCGTCCGGCACCAGCATCGGTTCGCGCTTCTGGATGGTGTGGCTGCAGAAAGCGATGTCGCGCGGCGTCTCGCTGGCGTCGAGGCCCTGGATCGACTTGAACCATTGCCGGTCGCGGTCGACCAGCGACACGACGCAGATCGGCACGTCCAGGATGTCGCGAACGAGAGCAGTGATCTTGTCGAACGTGTCCTCGCGCGGCGTGTCCAGCACGTCGTAGCGTGCCAGGGCAGCAAGCCGCCCTGGTTCGTCGAGAAGCTGTGCGTCGTTCATCGCTGCGGTCCTTTGGTAAAGCTTCTTTTCGTCATTGGGCGGGCAGGTGCGGGTAGACGACTTGCTCGGCGCGGAACGTGGTCATGATCTCCAGCAGGCTGTCGATGCCGCGCCGCGAGCCGCGCATCGCTTCCGCCACCGGCCGGGAAATCGTGCGCTGCACGAAGAAAGAGGGGCCGGCATAATCCAGCTCCCACCCGGCGAAGCGGCGCGCCGGAAGCTCGCCTTGTTCCAGGATCGTCACCCCCCTGTGCCGCGGGTCTCGGGCGATCCGGTCCATCAGCCCGGTGACCGCGGCATGTTCCCCTTCCAGCACCTGCGCGAAGCGGCCGCCGGCGAAGATCAGGCAGCCGGTGACGTCCAGTTCGCCGTTGCGCTTGCGGGCGCCGGCAACAAGCTCCTCGATCGCGGCTTCCGGTTCAAGCCCCGCGAGGGTGCTGATGCTGGCGTAAAGGAGACTAAAGACAGCCATAGGTTGTTCCTTCGGTTTCCATGACACGGTTCTTTACACGTTAAATATCAACCGGAGGTTGAGAGACGAGCGCGGGCACCCCGGAGCTCGGAATGGCGCGGCTGAAAAGGAAGCCTTGGCCGGTGTGGCAGCCGAGATCGCGCAAGAGTGCCATTTGCGCCTGCGTTTCTATCCCTTCCGCCACCACTTCTATGGCGAGGTTGCGGCTTAGGCTGACCATGGCGCCGACGATTGCGCGGTCGTCGGGGCTGGTCGCCAGGTTGCTGACGAAGCTGCGGTCGATCTTGATCACGTCCACCGGGTGCTGCTTCAAGTGGGTGAGGGAGGCGTAGCCGGTTCCGAAATCGTCTAATGCGATCCGCACCCCCGCCGCACTCAGCCGGCGAAGCGCAGTGCCGACATCGTCCGCGCCGACGCCCAGGAACACGCCCTCGGTGACTTCCAGCTCAATGAGGCTGGTCGGAAGGCCGGCCTCCTCCAGCCGGGCCAGGAACTTGTCGGCAAAGGCCGGGTCGCGAAAGTCGGCACCGGATGCGTTGATCGCCACGGGCAGCGCGGAGCCGGCGCGCTTCCACAAAGTCAGATCCGCAATCACCTTCTGCAGCATCAGATCGCTGATGCTGGTGGCGATTTCCGGATCGTCGAAGGCGGCGGAGATAGTGGCCGGGAGGTGGACGACGCCGTCGGCGCTTTCCCAGCGCAAGAGCGCCTCCAGCCCGACCACCGCGCCCGTGCGCAGATCGACCTTGGTCTGGTAATAAGGGTGCATCCAGTCGCCCGCGATGGCCGCGCGGGCGACGTCGAGCATCGAGGATTGGCGCTGCAATTGCTGGCGCATCCGCCCGTCGAAGCTGACGCAGCGCCCGCGCCCCGCCGCCTTGGCGGCGCGCAGGGCGGTGTGGCTGTTCTGCAGAAGCTCGCCGTCGCACTCCGCGTCGCTGGGAAAGATCGACAGGCCGGCGCTGACCGAGAAAGCGGCGAACTGGTCGCCGGTGGACACCTGATCCGCACAGGCGCGGATCAGCCTGGCGAAGCGCGCCTGGGCCGCGCCCGGATCGCCGGCGGCGGGAACAATCAGCGCGAATTCGTCGCCGCCCGAGCGGGCAAGGAACCAGTCCTTGCCGATCGCGCAGGACAATTCGCGGGCGAATTGGGCAAGCAGCACGTCCGACGCCTGCGGGCCGAGGCGGCTGTTGAGTTGCTTGAAGCCATCGACATCCATCAGGATGAGGGCGAAGGGTTCGCCGCGGGCTTCCGCGGCAACGACGCGGCGCTTGAGTTCCCGCCCGAACCGCAGGCGGTTTGGAAGGCCGGTAAGCTCATCCACCTCGGGGGCGGCGGCGTATAGGTCGCCCGGTTGCGCCAGGCAGGGCACTTCGCGGGCAATCGCGATGACGAGCTCGGCAACATCCTCGCCGCGCGCGGAGGTCCGGGTCAGCGCCACGTCCCAGTCGCGCCGTGCGCCGAATTCGGAGATGGTGTGGGCGGTGAAGCGGGCATTGCCGCGCTTGAGGGCGGCCGCTATCGCCGCAACCGCTTTGGGCCGATGCTCTTCCGGCCAGGCCTGATCCCAGCGCCAGCTGGGTAGGGAAGCGTTCCACCCGCCTGTGCAGCGCCGCGCGCTTGCATTGGCCCAGACGCAGATGCCGTCGGCGGTGAGGAAATGCACCGGGTCGCTGGTGCGGTGAATGAAGGTGTCGAAGCAGGCGCGAAGCGACGGCGGGCAGGTGGGTTCAACGCCGAACCGTTCGAAATCGGCTGGAATGGCCACGGGCATAGAGCGCGCGGTGGCGATCGACACATGCTTCACGAAGCGCCCTCCCTCTTACCCCTAGCCAAAAACCGACAGCCGTAAGATCACTCAGGGTGCGAATGCCGAAACCCCACACCTTTCGGCAAGCGGCCCGTCCTGTTGTGAAATAGTTCCTTCAACTCTGCTTCAGTAGGCTGGAATATCGCTATGTAGAGGGCGCGTGACAATCTGGGGCGAATACAGCTTTCGCCTTCACTCTTCGGTAACTTGCGGGAGGGGGTAGCGCTTGGGATCAGGTCGTCGGTGTCGGCGCACTGCCATCCTGCTCCGGCACCGAGAAACAGAATTGCGAGCCGCTGTCGTCGCTGCGCTCGAGCCAGATCTTGCCGCCATGCGCTTCAACGATTGTGCGGGAGATGGAAAGGCCGAGGCCGGTGCCGCCTTCCTTGCTTGAATCGGTCCAGGTGAAGATGTTCTCCGCGGCTTCGAGCGACAGGCCGCAGCCGGTGTCGGTGACTGCGACCACCACTTCGCCCCCACGCCGGCTTGCATCCACGGTAACAAGCCCTCCGGGCCCGCTTCCAACTGCGTCGCAGGCGTTGCGCAGCAGGTTGATCAGCACCTGCTGGATTTGCGTCTTGTCGCCGAAGACCGAGAGGTCGTCCGGCACCCGTTCAACAAGTGTCGCGAACGTCTCGCTGCCGGCGCGGACCAGCCGCACGCATTCGGTAACGGCAAGCTTCAGCTTGAACTGCGTCTTGGGCGTTTCGCCGCGTTTGGTGAGTTCGCGGACGTTGCGGATGATGTGCCCCGCGCGCTGCGCCGCTTCCTCGATCGCGCGCAGCGCCTCGCCCAGCGCCTCGGCATGGTCGGGGCTACCTTCCACCATCCGGAAACTGCCGGCGGCGTAGTTGGAAATCGCGGTCAGCGGCTGATTGAGTTCGTGGGCAAGCGTCGCCGCCATCATGCCCATCGCGTTGACGCGTGAGGCGTGGGTCACTTCGCCCTGCAGAAGCGACAGCTGCTCGGCGGCGAGCCGCTCGGCGGTGACGTCATAGCCTTCGACGAATAGGCCGGTGATCTTGTCATTGCCGTCCTTAACCGGCTGGTAGACGAAGTTGATGTACGAGAGGCGTGAGCCGCCATTGGCGGTCGGGAAGCGGATCGGAAGCGCATTGCCGACGAACGGCTGGCCGGTTTGAAACACTCGGTCGAGCAGGGCGATGAAGCCTTGCTCCGCCAGATCGGGAAACAGTTCCACCACCCGTTTGCCGATCAAGTCGTCGCGGCCCACGAGGCGCTTGAAGGAGGCGTTGGCGAAGGTGAAAAGATGTTCGCTGCCGTCAAGCGCGGCGATGAAGCCGGGCGCTTGTTCGTACAGGGCGTTGAACTGGTCGCGTTGGCCGAGCAGGCGCTCGATCCGCCCGCTGACTTCGACAAAGCAGAGGAAATGCTGCCGGATCACGCCTTGAGCATCGGGCACCGGGCTCAGGAACACGGTGGCGAGATATTCGCTGCCGTTGGCGCGCCGGCATTGCGCCTCCCAGGTTCCGCTTTCGCCGGTGCCCAGCGCGGTTTCGATCGCCGAAAGGGTGCTTGGGTCGGTGACTTCCTTGAGGAGGTACGCGATGCCGTGCCCGAGTATGTCTTCGCGCCGGAAGCCGGTCAGCGACAGGAAGCTGTCATTGGCGAAGACTACCGGGTGCCGCTCCATGGTCGCGTCGGTGAAGATCATCGCCATGCGGGTATGTTCCGCCGCCACCACGAACGGGCCGAGCGCGCGGCGGAAAAGATCCACCCGCTCCTCCGCCGCGTCCTGCGCGACCTGCGATCCGCTCTGCTTGTCCATGATGCGTGTTTTGCCAGCGCGCGGGCTGCTCCGACGGTTCCCGCGCCCCCCTCTTCTGTTACCCCCGCTCGTACCGTAGAAGTTCGGCTCAATCTGGCAAGAGCGGCGCTTAGGCGGCTTCGGCCTCAAGGGCGGCGGAGAGGCGGCGGATCGGTTCAACCGCCGCGTCCGCATCCTCGCGCGACCGGGCGGCCTCGAGAGCCTGCTCCACTTCGCTTGCAAGCCGGCCAAGCGGCGCGTCGCCGAACATGCCTGCGGTGCCGGCAATGGCGTGGGCGACCTGCATCGCTTCCCTCAGCACCGCCTGGAGCGCCGCCGCATCGGCTCCGCGCAGTTGCCCATGGAGCGCCTGCAGCCGCTCTGCCGAACTGCGCCGGCGCTCGGCGAAGCGGGCGAGGAAGTCGGCGCTCATCGCCTCGGCTTCCGGCGACGGCGGCGCCCGCCGCTCCACCGGCCGCGCCCACCGCTTGATCGCCGAATCCAGGTCGGCGGTGACGATTGGTTTGGCGACATGGTCGTTCATGCCCGCATCCCTGCATTCCTGGATGTCACTCGCGAATGCGCCGGCGCTGAGCGCGATGATCGGCACGGAGGCGGCGCGGCCGCCAAGGGCGCGGATCGCACGCGTCGCCGTCAGCCCGTCCATCACCGGCATCTGCACATCCATCAGGATCAGGTCCCAGGCGTCGGGGCGCTCGGCGAGGATCGCGGCTTTTTCGAGCGCCACCGCGCCGTTCTCCGCCGCTTCGACCTTGTGGCCCATGCGGGTGAGCAGGGTGGTGACCAGCTCCCGGTTGATGTCAATATCCTCGACCAGCAGGATCGAAGCGGGGCGGCCGTCGCCCGGCACGTAATGCGGGCCGGCGACCGATGAGATGGCCGGCGCCTCTTCATCGCTCGCCTGGACGAGCGGCAGGGTCAAAGTCGCAACTGTGCCGCCGCCTTCGCGTGCGGCCAGTTCGATCCGCCCGCCCATCAGATCGGCCAGGCGACGGCTGATGCTGAGGCCCAGGCCCGAGCCGCCGAAGCGGCGCGAAATGGACGCGTCCGCCTGAACGAATTCCTCGAACACGGCGACCATGCGTTCTTCGGCGATGCCGACGCCGGTGTCCGCCACGCTGAGCACCAGGGTCGGCTCGCCACGCTCGTCGCTGCCGCGCCGCGCCTCAACCGTCACTTCGCCGCGGCCGGTGAACTTCACCGCATTGCCGATCAGGTTGAGCAGGATCTGGCGAAGTCGAAGCCCGTCGCCGACCACCCGCACCGGCACGTCCGGCTCCATGGTGGCGGACAGTGCAAGACCCTTCTGGCTCGCCATCGGCAGCATCAGATCGACGCATTGGCGAATACCGTGGCGCAGGCTGTACGGCTCGGACACCACTTCCAGCTGCCCTGCCTCGATCTTGGACACGTCCAGGATGTCGTTGAGCAATTTCAGCAGTGAACGTGCGGAGTCGAGAATCAGCGACGCGTGCCGTTTCTGCTCGCCGTCGAGGTCGGAGGCGAGGAGAAGCTCGGCGAAACCCATTACGCCGTTCATCGGCGTGCGAATTTCGTGGCTCATATTGGCGAGGAAGGCGGCCTTGGTCGCGCTTGCCGCCTCGGCTTCGCGGCGGGCGAGCTCCAGATCGGTGACGTCGAGAACCACGCCGAACAAGGCGGCCAGCCGTCCTTCCTCGTCGCGTTCGCAGACGCTGTGCGACTTGATGAAGCGCAGTTCGCCGTCTGGCCTGACGAGGCGGCGGCTCGACTCCCAGCCGGCGCCGGTGGTGCTTGCCGCTTCCACTTCGGCGCGTGCGGCGGCCGCGTCCTCCGGCAGATAGAGGTCGAGCACCGCGTCCAGAGCAGGCTCCACGTTGCGGCCGAGGCCGCAGATTTCGCGATATTCGTCGGACCAGATCAGGCGTCCGCTCGGAAATTCCAGCCGCCAGTGGCCGACCCGGCCGATCCGCTCGGCGATCCGGTAATGCTCCTCGCTCCTTGCAACGGCGAGTTCGCGCTCGCGGCGCTGGCGGTCGCTTCGGCGCAGCACGACCAGGCTGGTCATCAGCAAGGCAAAGGTGACGAGCACGTTGGCGAACACCTGGATCGCGATGCCGTCATTGGTGCCGTAAAAGCCCGCGCTCTGCCCCGACACGCGGAACAGGCCAACGAACACCGGCACCATTAGCGCGATCGGCAGCGCGGTGCGGGCGAGGGTCCCCGCCGGCCCGCGGTCGGCGAGGATCGACATCAGCCCGACGCGCGGGTTGATCGCGAGGACGCCTACGGAAAGCACGAGGAGGCAGAAGGCGGCGTGCAGCGCCATCGCGTTGAAGGTGCCGACTTCGTACAAGGCAGCAAGGCCGAGCACGTGGCCGATGATCGCGAACAAGGTGATGGCGATCACGATCATGGCGACGACGTGCGAGGCAAGCTTGAGGCGGGTGCTTCGCGCTCCAGCGAGGATCAGCGCGCCGCCGGTCGAGGCAATGGCGAAAGCGGTGTTGGGCGCCATCCGGTTCGGCGGCACGTCGGTGAGGCCGCCAAGCCGCGAATCGAACAAGAGCTGGTCGACTCCAAAGGGCAAGCCGAACATGAGCTGAGCGAGCTTTGCCGTGCCCACCGCGATCGGAACCGCGCACAAGATGCGCACGAACGGCGCGTCGATCCGGGGGCGCAGAATCAGCGCGATGCCTAGAACGGCAAGGGATACCGCGGTCATCGGGTTCATCGCGCTGAGCCCGGCGACGACTCGGGTCAGCTCGAGGCGGCCGCTCCCCCAGCCGGAAAGAACCACCGCCGCAACCGCGCCCGCAAAGCAGGCCGCGACGATGCGTATTTTTATCCAAGCGTCCTTGTCACCACGCGAAGCCAAATTCTGTCCCCTCGATCTTCCCCTCGGGCATCATAGAGGCGTGAATGTGACAGATGGTTAACGGCGTGGTGGGGAAAATACGCGGCGCCTCTTCAGTCCGGCGCACGCCCCTGCCACCACGCGGCGTAGGGGGTGTTAACGATCATGGTGCGGTTGAAATCGGGTGCGCCGTCGCTCCACCAGACCGGGCCGCGTTCGCCGAGCGCCTCTTTTGCCGCCTGCACCGCCGCCCGCGCCGCCTTCAGCGCCTCGGCGTCCTCGCCCCGCAGCGCCGCCCGAACCGCGCGGCGTGCATCCATCAGCGCGTCCACCTGGATCTGCCGTGCCTCGGGCGAAAGGCCGGGGTCGCTTGCGCGCCAGAGGCGGGCGTCCACGACGATATAGCGTCCGTCAGGCGTGATCGGCGGCGGCATCGGCGGCGCTTTCGCCATTGCGGCGGAAGCGGCGCAGTGCCTCCAGCGAACGCTCGCGCGCCGCTTTGTGGCCGACGATCGGCTCAGGGTAGCCGGACGGTCGGCTGTCGCCGGGCTCGTGGATCAGATTGTCGCTGAGGCGCGCGAGCTCCGGCACCCACTTGCGGATATACTCCTCCGCGCCGAACTTCCGCGACTGCACGAGGGGCGCCATGATCCGGTTAAAGGGTTGGCTGTCGATGCCGGTGCCGGCGATCCACTGCCAGTTCTGCCCGTTATTGCCATAGTCGGCGTCGACGAGCGTATCCCAGAACCAGTCGGTGCCCCGCCGCCAGTCGATCAGCAGGTGCTTCACCAGAAACGAGGCCGCGATCATCCGGACGCGGTTGTGCATCCAGCCGGTGGCCCATAATTGGCGCATGCCGGCATCGACGATCGGGTAGCCGGTGCGGCCCTTCGCCCAGGCCTGGAAATCCGCCTCCGCGTCGGCGCCGCTGCGCCAGGGGAAATGCTCGAAAGCGGCTCGCCCCGCTTTCTCGCCGACCCTCGGATTGGCGAGCATCACGTTGTGCGAGAAATCGCGCCAGGCGAGTTCCTTGCGGAACTTGTCGCCGGAGCCGCCCGCCAGCCGGTGCCAGACGAAGCGCGGCGACAATTCGCCGAAGTGGAGGTGCGGCGAGAAGCGGCTGGTGCCCTCCTCACCGGGAAGATCGCGGCGCTCGCCATAACGCTCCGCCACCTCGGCGAAATGCTCGAGCCGCTCCAGCGCCGCCTTTTCTCCCGGCACCCAATCTACGCCGAAGTTCGTAGCCCAGTTAGGCCGCATCGGGAGGAGGTGCCACGCATCGAGGTTGTCGCTCTGCGGCGAAACCTCCGGCGGGCGTAGCGTTTCCGGCGCCGCCACCGGCTCGGGCGGCGGAAGCAGCTCCTGAAGCGCGCGCCAATAAGGCGTGTAGATCTTGAACGGTGCGCCCGCACCGGTGCGCACCTGTTGGGGCGGCACCAGCACGTTGGCGTCGTGGAGGACGAGCTCAAGCTTCGCGGCGACCCGCTCGTCCAGCGCCCGCCACCACGGTTCGCCGTGCCGCGTCGCGTGCACCCGCTTTGCGCCAGTCTCCTCCGCAAGGCGCGCCAATTCGACGTCCGCGCGCCCCCGCCGAAGAATCAGCGGCGAGCCGAGCCGCGCCAGGTCCTCGCCAAGGCGGGTGAGGCTGTGGTGGAGCCACCAGCGCTGGGCCCCGCCGATCGCCCAGCGCCCGGCGCTTTCATCGTCGAGGATATAGACCGGCACGACCGCACCCTCGGCCGCCGCGGCGGCCAGAGCGGGCTGGTCGTGGAGGCGCAGGTCCTGCCGGAACCAGACCAGGCTGGGGGCCGGCATAGCTCGCGCGCCTCAGGCCGCCGTCGCGCCTTCCGAGAGGTGGACGTGCTCGTCGACGCGCTCCACCGACTCCAGCGAGACATAATGGTGCTGGCCATCCGGCGAATCGTTGCGGGTCAGCTTGATGCGCTCGCCTTCGACGCCGTCCACCGTGCCGAGATGCGATCCGTCGGCCGAACGGACTTCCATGTGCGGGCGAATGCTTGAAGCGTCTGACATGCCATGTTCCCTTGTTGAGGAGGTGTGCAGATCAAACCGGTGGGCGCGCGCGCCAGTTCCTACCTGCTTTGTACCGT
>DASVUO010000256.1:0-4526 GCA_036386995.1 Allosphingosinicella sp.
CAGGGTCGCCGCGAAGCCGTCGCCGATCTCCACGCCCTTCACGGCGTTGATGCTCATGCAGGCTGCTGCGATCTCCGCGTCGAGCTTGGCGTAGATGGGCGCGCCCCATCCCGCGGGAACGCCGGTGGCTTCGCACACCACCGTCGCGCCGAGCGAAGAGCCCGCCTTGCGCGCCCCGTCGACCAGCCGCTCCCACCGCTCCACCGTTTTGGCATCAGGGCAAAAGAACGGGTTGCGGTCGATCTCCTCGGCATCGAAACGCGAATAGAGCGCAGGCACGCCGCCGATCGCTTCGACCCAGGCCCGGATCCGCACTTCGGGGATCACCAGCCGCGCCACCGCCCCCGCCGCGACCCGCGCCGCCGTCTCCCGCGCCGAAGCCCTGCCCCCGCCCCGCCAGTCGCGAAGACCGTATTTGGCATCGTAGGCATAATCCGCATGCCCCGGCCGATACGGCGGCGCCTCCTCGCCATAATCGCGCGGCCGCTGGTCGACATTTTCGATGAGGAGGCTGATTGGCGTGCCCGTGGTTCGCCCATCAAAGGTGCCGGACAGGATATGCACCGCATCCGGCTCCCGCCGCTGCGTCGTAAATCGACTCGTCCCCGGCCGCCGCCGGTCGAGCCACGGCTGAATATCCGCTTCGCTGAGCGCCAGCCCCGGCGGACACCCATCCACCACCGCCCCGATCGCGGGGCCATGGCTCTCCCCCCACGTCGTGAAGCGGAAAACCCGGCCGAAGGTGTTGAAGCTCACGTCGTCGCGATATCCGGGGCGTCTTCCGCTTTCATGCCGACGACATTGTAGCCCGCGTCGACGTGGTGGATTTCGCCGGTGACGCCCGAGGCGAGGTCGGAGAGCAGGTACAAGCCGGCGCCGCCGACATCCTCGATGGTGACGTTGCGCCGAAGCGGGCTGTTATATTCGTTCCACTTCAGAATGTAGCGGAAGTCGCCGATGCCGCTTGCCGCGAGCGTCTTGATCGGGCCCGCCGAGATGGCGTTGACGCGGATGTTCTCCGGCCCGAGGTCCATCGCGAGATATTTCACGCTCGCCTCGAGCGCGGCCTTGGCCACGCCCATGACGTTGTAGTGCGGGATAACCTTCTCGGCGCCGTAATAGGTAAGCGTCACCAGGCTGCCGCCGTTGGGCATCAACGCCCGCGCCCGCCGCGCAACGGCCGTGAAGCTGTAGACCGAGATGTTCATCGACAGGATGAAATTGTCGAGGCTGGTGTCGACGTAAAGGCCGCGAAGCTCGTTCTTGTCCGAAAAGCCGATCGCGTGAACGACGAAGTCGATCGTCTCCCACCGCTCCTTGAGCGTGGCAAAGGCACGGTCGAGATCGTCCATGTCGGAGACGTCGCACGGGATCAGGAAATCGGAACCGACCGAGGCGGCAAGTGGCGCAACGCGCTTCTGAAGCGCTTCGCCCTGGTAGGAGAAAGCCAGCTCCGCGCCCTGCTCGCCCAATTGCTTGGCGATCCCCCAGGCAAGCGACTTGTCGTTCGCCAGGCCCATGATCAGCCCGCGCTTGCCCGCCATCAACCCCGTCATGCCTTGTTCTCCCCTTCCCCCGCCTCGCCGTGGGCCTCGTCTACATCCGCTTCGAGCTCGGCAACCGCCGCTTGCTCGACCACCGCTTCGGCCTCGGCGACCTTTATGTCCTCTACCGTAGGCTCGGGCGGTTCCGCCAGCGCGGCGTTGAGCTGGGCGCCGATAACCACGCCGAGGCCGATCACGAAGAAGAAAAGCAAGGCGATGATGACGCCGGCGAGGCTGCCATAGGTCAGATCGTAGCCGCCGAGGCTGGTCAGCACCACCGGCAGAAGCGCGGTGGTGGCGATCCACCAGACGGTGACGAGCAGCGCGCCCGGCCACTTGCGGAACTCGCGCTTGCGGTAGCGGCGCGGGGTCAACGACACGAAAATGAGGTAGATCGAGCCGAACAGGATCAGCGCCGGCACCACCCGCGACAGCGCAAGCATGCCGGCCACGTCGTCCGCCTGCGGGATCAGCCGCTCAATGAACTGGGTGACGCTGGAGAGGAGAATGGTGGCGCTGAAGGAGAGCAGCATCATCATCACCGACGCGAAAATCATGCCGATCGAGGCGAGGCGATACTCCCAGAACGGCGCGCCGAGCGTGACACCGTAGGCGCGGCGCAGGATGTCGCGGATCGTTTCGATAAAGCTGCCGGTGGTCCACAGGCCGACGAGGGCGCCGAGCCACAGGAGGTTGCCTGAGCGCGCCTGGAGCACGTCGTTGATCGGCTTCCTGAGCACGTCGGCGACGTCCGGCGGCATAGTCTGGAACAGCGCCACCACCGCCTGCGCCCCGCCTTCGCTTTGCCCGAATAGGCGCGCAACGGCGGCGGCGACGATGACAAAGGGGAACAGCGTCATCAGCGCGAGGTAGGCAAGGTTTCCCGCGTGGATGAAACCGTCATTGTAGGTGCCGATCGCCACCCGCTTCACGACTTCGAACGGGTATTGGCCGGGCCGCATCCCCTCCCGGATCTTGCCGAAGCGGGCCTTGGTTCGCGCGAGGCGCTTGCGCCTGGCTTCGGGAGATTCGGGGGAAATAATGGCTTGCACGTCCTGCTAGACGCCCAGAGCCGCCCGCGGGTTTCCTTTGCCCTTGTTGCTCCACCCTTCCACGAAGCGAAGCAGCTCGCCGTCGGCTTCGGGAATGTCGATCATCAAGGTGATGAGCTGATCGCCGCGCGTGCCCGATTTGCCGGTGAAGCCGCGGCCTTTGAGGCGCAGCGTCTTGCCCGACGAGGACCCTTTAGGAACGGTAACCATCACCGGCCCCTCGGCGGTCGGCACCTTCACCTTGGCGCCGAGCACCGCCTCGTCGAGCGTGATCGGAAGCTCCAGGCGGATGTTGTCGCCGTCGCGGGTGTAGAAACGGTGCGGATTGATCGAAATGGTGACGATTGCGTCGCCCGGACCGCCGGTGCCGGAATGACCCTGGCCGGCCAGACGGATCTTGGTGCCTTCTTCCACGCCCTTGGGGAGCTTGATCGACACCGTTTTGCCGCCCTGCAGCGTGACCCGCTGCTCGCGCAGCAGCGCCGCGTCCTCGAACGAGACCGGCAGGCGGTAGGCGATGTCCGCACCCTTGGCCGGGGGAGGCGCCGCGCGGCCGCCGCCGCCGCCAAAGCCCCCGAACCCGCCGAAGCCGCCGCGCTTCTGCTGGGCGCCGCCGCTGAACAGACCCTCGAACAGGTCGGAAAGATCGACTTCTTCGCCGCCCATTCCCGATGGCCCGCCGGCGTTGCTCCGGAACCCGCCGCCCGGGCCCGGCCGAGGCCCGCCGCCAGCGCCGCCGCCGAAGCCGAAGGCGCGCGGATTGCCGTCTTCGTCGATTTCGCCGCGGTCGTAGCGGGCGCGCTTGGCCTTGTCGGAGAGGATGTCATAAGCCTGCGTCACCTTGGAGAAGCGCGCGGCCGCGGCCGGATTGTCCTTGTTCTTGTCCGGGTGAAGCTCCTTGGCGAGCTTGCGGTACGCCTTCTTGATCTCGGCCTCGTCCGCGCCGCGCTTGACCCCCAGGGTTGAATACAGATCCGCCATGGCTCTTGTCGTTCTCTACCGCGCCTGAAATGTCCACTGTTGCCGTTCGGCCACTGTGTCGCAAATGGGCATCTCGCCAGCTCTACGCAAGCGGTTCGCTTGCCCGCGCGGGCCGAAGGCGGCAAGAGGCGGGCATGGCCGACGACCCCCACGCACTGTTCCGCTCCTGGCTCGCCGAAGCGGAGCAGTCCGAGCCGAACGACCCCACCGCAATGGCGCTCGCCACAACCGATGCGCGCGGGCAGCCGTCGCTGCGCATGGTGCTGATGAAGGGCCACGACGTGCGCGGCTTCGTGTTCTACACCAATATGGACAGCCGAAAGGGCGGTGAACTCGCCGCGAACCCGCGCGCCGCGTTGCTTTTCCACTGGAAGTCGCTCCGCCGTCAAGTGCGCGTCGAAGGGCCGGTGGAGCCGGTGAGCACGCAAGAAGCCGACGCCTATTTCGCCACCCGCGGCCGGGATTCGCAGCTCGGCGCCTGGGCCTCCGAACAGTCCCGCCCGCTCGACGCCCGTGCCACCTTCGAGGCGCGTTTCGAGGAAGTCCGCGCCCGCTTCGAAGGCGGCGAGGTCCCCCGCCCGCCGCGCTGGTCCGGCTACCGGGTCGTGCCGGAGCGGATCGAATTCTGGAACGACCGCGCCCACCGCCTGCACGAGCGGCGCTTGTTCACGGCGCGCGGCGACGGAGGCTGGGACGAAGGCCTGCTCTTTCCATGAGCATCGGCCACGCCCACCACCATCATGGCCAGGCGACGCGGGGCCACAGCGGGAGCCTCGCCAAGCGGGCCGCCATCGCCAGCGTTTCCATGGCGCTGTTTCTGCTGTTCCTGAAGGCCTATGCCTCGCTCGCCACCGGCTCGGTCTCCATGCTCGGCTCGCTTGCCGACACCGGCCTCGACGTCGTCGCCTCCCTGATCACCCTCTACGGCGTCCGCTTGGCCGCCACCCCC
>DASVUO010000257.1:0-8780 GCA_036386995.1 Allosphingosinicella sp.
ACCTTGTTCTTCAGCCTGCCCGCAAACGGCGGCGCTGGCGGCCTCACCTACTGGCGCACCTCGAACCTGGCGGGCGGCTTCGACGGCTGGATCTCCGACGGCGCGGGCTACCTGCTCACCTTCACTGGCATCGAACGCTTCAACCTCTCCGGCACCGGCGCCAATGACGCGCTTGCCGGCGGCGATCTTGACGACATCCTGATCGGCGCGGGCGGCAGCGACATCCTGAGGGGCTTCGGCGGCGCGGACCAGATCATCGGCGGCGCTGGCATCGACACGCTGATCGGCGGCGCCGGCGACGACACCTATTTCGACCACGAAGCCGGCGAAGCGGTGATCGAGGAAGCGGACGGCGGCATCGACCAGATCCGCACAACCGCCTTGATCTACACGCTCCCCGACAACGTCGAATGGCTCCGCGGCATGGCAAACGTCGCCCAGCAGCTGACCGGCAACGCCCTCGACAACACGCTGATCGGCACGAACTACAACGACATCCTGGATGGCGGTGCCGGCATCGACCGCATGTTCGGTGGCTACGGCAACGACGTCTATGTCATCGACAATGCCGGCGACACGATTTCCGAGGATGTGTTCGGCGAAGGCGGCATCGACGAGATCCGCACCAGCCTTGCCGTGTTCAGCCTCACCAGCGTCTACAATGTCGAGAACCTCACCGGCATTCTCGCGACCGGGCAGACGCTGACCGGCAACGAAGCCAACAACATCATCCGCGGCGGCGCGGGGAACGACACGATCGACGGCGGCGCCGGCAACGACCGGATGGAAGGCGGTGCCGGCAACGACACCTACCTGATCGACAGCCCCAGCGACGTGCTGGTCGAACTCGCCGGCGGCGGGATCGACGAAGTTGTCCTGTCCTCCGGCTGGTTCGTTCTTCCCGATCATGTCGAGAACGGCCGCATCGCCGACGGCGGCTCGGGCAGCATTAGCGGCAATGCCCTCGACAACATCCTGCGCGGCACCGACAGCGGCGATGTCCTGGACGGCGGGGCCGGTGCCGACACGCTGATCGGCGGCAAGGGCTTCGATTACTACACGGTCGACAATGTCGGCGACGTGATCGTCGAAGAAGAAGACACCGCGCCCTGGGCGAACATGGACGACGGCTATGGCGACCAGGTCACCACCAACCTCGCCAATTACACGCTGCGCTGGGACCTCGAGCGGCTTCAGGGCACCAGCGCCCAGCAGCGGCTCGTCGGCAACGACAAGGCGAACTACATCGGCTCGGGCGGCGGCAGCGACACGCTGATCGGCGGCAAGGGCAACGACCAATATTCGATCTACGCCGGCGACATCATCGTCGAGCTGGAAGGCGAGGGGATCGACACGGTCTCCGTCAGCGGCGGCGGTAGCTACACGCTTGGGGAGAATCTGGAGCGACTGAGCGGCCAATCCTCGTCGGGCCAGATCCTGACCGGCAACAGCCTCAACAATTATATCAGCGCCTCGTCGGGCAACGACACGCTGGATGGCGCCGGCGGCGCGGACACGATGGAGGGCGGCTCCGGCAACGACATTTATTATGTCGACGATGCCGGCGACACGGTTTTCGAGCGCGCAAATGGCGGCACCGACGAGGTGCGTACCGCGCTCGCCGCCTACGTCCTCCCCGCGGAAGTCGAGCGCTTCACCGGCCTGTCCACCTCCGGCCAGTCGGTCACCGGCAACATCCTGTCGAACACAGTGACCGGCGCCGGCGGCAACGACATCTTCTTCCTCTACCAGGGCGGCAGCGATCTCGTCCGGCGCGGTGGTACCGACGTGGTTGCGGGGGGTGAGGGCGACGACCTCGTCCACCTCGGCAACACGCTCACCGCCGCAGACCAGATCGACGGCGGTGTCGGCAACGACACGGTCACGCTCCAGGGTCCGAACATCAACCTCACGCTTGGCGCGACCACCATCCGCTTCGTTGAGAAGATCATCTTCCTCAGCCACGCCGACACCAGCCTCGGCCTCGAATCGGCGGCCGCCTTCAACTACCGCATGGTCAGCAACGACCAGACTGTCAGCGCGGGCGGGCTGCTTACCATCGACGCCTCGGGCCTCGACGCCGGCGAGACCCTCATCTTCGACGGTTCGGCCGAACTGAACGGCCGCTTCGCGATCACCGGCGGGGCAGGGGCGGACAACCTGCGTGGCGGCGCGGGCAACGATCTGCTCAACGGCGGCGCGGGCGCCGATCAGCTTTACGGCGGCGCCGGCAATGACGAACTGAACGGGGGCGGCGGCATCGATCGGCTGACCGGCGGCCAGGGCAACGACCTCTACCTGCTGGACGATCCTGGCGACGTGGTGGTCGAGAGCGCGGGCGAGGGCATCGACGAGGTGCGGACCGCGATCGGCTCGCGTTACGATTACGATGCGCTCTACACGCTTGCCGAAAACGTTGAGAATTTTACCGGCACGTCCTCCGCCGGCCAAGGTGTTTTCGGCAACACGTTGAACAACGTCTTCAGGATGGGCGCGGGGGACGATCTGGTTGTTGTTTGGGAGGGCGGTAACGACGCGGTATTCGGCGGCGGCGGCAGCGATTTCTTGTTCTACGGCGGCGCGTTCACCAACGCCGACAGCAACGATGGCGGCGCCGGCTACGACATGGTCGCGTTGTACGGCAGCGCGACGGTCACGTTCGACGCCGACGATCTCGTGGGGATCGAGCAGCTTATCGGCTACAGTTCGGGGGATCCGGCGACGCCGTTCAGTTACCATTTCACGATGATCGACGCCAATCTCGCGGCCGGCGCTTATATGATGGTGGAAGGCCTGTCGCTTTCGGCGAACGAGACATTTTTCTTCGACGGGTCGGCGGAAACCAACGGATCGTACAATGCGCGCGGCGGCCTGGCGAATGACACCATCACAGGCGGCGGCGGCAGCGACCAGATCTACGGCAATTTCGGTACGGACATCTTGCGTGGCGGCGGCGGACGCGACCTGTTCGAATATTATGCGGCGGGCGAGTCCACTGCGGCCGCGCCCGATACGATCCTGGATTTCACCAAGGGCGATCGGATCAACCTTTGGAATATCGATGCCGACGGCAATGCGGCCAACGGCAACAACGCCTTCAGCTGGATCGGAAACGCAGCCTTTACGCATACCGCCGGTCAGGTTCGCGCGTATCAGGATGCGGGTGAGCCGTTGAAGTGGGTCTTGGAAGCGGACGTCAACGGCGACGGCGCCGCCGACCTCACCATCCATGTCTACACCCAGCCGGGCTTTTCCGTCGGCGGAGCCGACTTCGTCCTGTAGCGAAGCTTAAAGGGCGGCTCCGTAGGGAAGCGCCGCATAGGCGCTGTAATCTGCGCGGGCCGGCGGGCCGTTGTGGACGATGACTCGCCCGCCCTTGCGCGCAAGGGCGAACAGCTTCTCGCCGAATTCGTCCGGCACGCCGATGCAGCCGTGGGTGGCCTTGTCGTCCGCCATCGGCGAGCCGTGGATTGCAACGCCGTCCCAGGTCAGGCGCAGCATCCAGGGCATCGGCGCGTCGTAGAGGCTGGAGACGTGGTCCGCGTCTTTCTCAAGGATCGGAAAAACGCCGGTTGGCGTCGGCTTCTCGTCGAAGCCGTAGACCACCGAGCTTCGGCCGATCTCAACCCCCTGCCGGTAGACGGAGAGGGTGCGTGCGCGCAGATCGACGACAATGGTCACAGGGCCGGGCGCCGTTTCTTCGGCGCGCCAGGCATATTCGCCCGAGGTAAGCCAGCGATCGACGGGGAGAAGGGTGAGCGGAGCGGGTGCCTGCGCCTGCGCGTCTCCGGCGGGCGGCGGCGCTGGGATCAGTTCCTCGGCATGGGCGGGCGGGATCAAGCGCGGCCCCAGCTGCCCTTCGCCGCGGGCCAGCATGCCCGAGACAGCCATGGCGGCCCCCACCAGGAGCAGTGCGCCGAGGAGGAGCAGCAGTCGCATCGGGAGCCTGCGCGGGATAAGCATATTGGAAACCTCGTCGCCTCTGTTTCCCTGCTCAATGCGCGAAGCGGGCGAAAGGCAACGGGCCCAAATCCGCTGTCCCACCAGCGGACAGCGTGTCAGCGAACCTTTAGACCAGCCCGTTCGAGCGCATGCTGTACGACCCGCTCGTGCCGATGATGACATGGTCGTGCACCGAGATGCGCAAGGGCCCGGCGGCTTCGACGATTTCGCGCGTGAGGCGAATGTCGGCCTGGCTCGGCTGCGGATCGCCGCTCGGGTGGTTGTGGACCAGGATCATGGCGGTGGCATGGTATTCGAGCGCGCGGCGGATCACCTCGCGCACGTACACCGCGGCTTCGTCGACCGATCCTTCGGACATCCGCTCGTTGCGGATCAGCATGTTCTTGGCATTGAGGTAAAGCACCCGCACCCGCTCCACCGGATTGTGCGCCATGTCGGCGTGGAGGTAATCGAGCAGGGCTTGCCAGCTGCCGAGCACAGGACGGCCTTCGATGCCTTTCTCGAGCAGCCGGAGCGCCGAGGCCTGCGCGATCTTGAGCGCGGCGGCGGCGCCTTCGCTGACGCCGCCGATCCGGACGATCGCTTCCGCGTCGGCCGTGAGGAGCCCGCCCAGCCCGCCGAAATCGTGAAGCAGCTTCTTGGCGAGCGGCTTGGTGTCGCGCCGCGGAATGGCGAGGGCCAAGAGATATTCGACGAGCTCGTGGTCGAGCAACGCGTCCGGCCCGCCTTCGAACAGGCGCTGGCGCAGGCGCTGGCGGTGGCCGCTGCCGTCGAGGGGAAGATCGCCCATCAGGCGAGATTAAGCTTCACCGTGGCTTGAGGCAATTCGTGCAATCGTGCCACAGCCGTCGCCGTGACGGCGCCGGAACGGGCAAGCGAAGCGAAGGGTTTGGCGAACATGGTGCGCAGCTTCTTGAGCCGAGCCTTTTGTGTGGCGTTGGGCTAGGGCGCGCGCGTGAACGAACAACCCGAGGAGATCCAGCCGCCGAGGCGCCGGAAGCGGCGGATTGCGGCTGCCTTGCTGCTGCTCCTGCTGCTGCTCGTCCTCGCGCTTTGGCTGTTCCGCTTGCCCTTGGCCTCCGATTTCCTGCGCCGCGAGTTCGAGCGGCGTGACGTGCAAGCCACCTACAAGGTGACGCAGATCGGCTTCGGCCGGCAGCGCGTCGAGAACCTCGTCATCGGGAGCCCAAGCAACCCGGACCTCACCGCCAAGTGGGTGGAGCTGGAGGTCAGCTGGGGCTTCCGGCGGCCCAAGATCACGCTCATCACCGCCCGTGGCGTTCGGCTCAAGGGGCGGCTGGTCGGCGGCAAATTCCGCTTCGGCGAAGTGGACAAGCTCCTCCCCCCGCCGACCGGCGCGCCGTTCCGCTTTCCCGACATGCCGGTGGACGTCGCCGACGCCTCCCTCAGCCTCGACACGCCGGCGGGGCGGGTGGGACTTGCGCTGGCCGGGCGCGGCAATCTCTCCAACGGGTTCCAGGGCGAAGTGGCCGGCTTCTCCCGCAACCTCGCACTCGGCACCTGCCGCCTGGCCAGCCCGCGCGTTCACTGGAAGGTCGCGATCGACGCCGGCAAGCCGCGGGTGGCCGGGCCGGCAAGCGCCGCCAGCGTCGGCTGCGGACGTGACTTCCTGCTGCAGCAGCCGAACTTCGCCTTGAACGGCGGCCTTTCCGAGCGGCTGGACGCCTGGGCCGGCAAAGCGGGCGTGGAAGCGGCGGGCGCCCGCATCGCCGGCAACGCGCTTGGTGCCCTCTCCGGCACCTTCGACTTCGACGGCAACGCGCAGGCCACCAAAGGCGCAGTCGACCTCGCCGCCGCCTGGCTGCGAGTCTCGCGCTTCACCGCCGGCCGCACCCGCGTGGAAGGACGCTACTCCGTCTCTCCCAAGTCCGGGGACGCAACCCTCGTCGCCGACGTCGGTGCCAACGGCGTGAACGCCGGCTTCGCTGCCGAGGGATTGGCCAAGGCGCTCGCGGCCACCGGCGGCACGCCCATCGAAGCGGTCGGCGAGTCGCTGGCCGCGTCCATCCGCCGCGCGGCGGGCGCATTCGACCTTGCCGGCGAGCTTCGGCTCGTGAACGCCACGAACGGCGGCGGCGTCCGCTTCGGCCGGTTGATTGCCCGCAGCCGAAGCGGCGCGCGGCTGACGCTGGAGGGCGGGGAGGGGCTGACCTACGCCTGGCCCACCAACCTCTCCCGCATCGACGGCACCCTCAACCTTTCCGGCGGCGGCTTTCCGCAGGCCCGCTTCGCGCTCAACCAACCGCGCCTCGGCGGGCCGATCAGCGGCAGCGGCCGGGTCGCGCCGATCACCGCCGGCAGTTCCCGTCTCGCGCTCGGCCCGATCCGCTTTACCGCCGGCGACGGCGGCGCGACCCGCATCGACACGGTCGCAACCCTCGACGGCCCCTTCGACAACGGCGCCGTCACCGGCCTCGTCGTGCCCGTCAGCGGCCGCCTCGACGGGCGCGGCGGCTTTGCCTTCGGCACCGGCTGCGTTTCCGCCCGCTTCACGACCTTCCGCTACGCCACCCTCCGCCTCGGTGCCGCGACCCTGCCGCTATGCCCCACCGGCCGCGCATTGCTGTGGAAAGGCCCCGGCAGCGGCGTCGAGGGCGGCGCGACGCTTCGCCCGCTTCACCTCGCCGGCCGCCTCGGCAACACGCCGATCGACCTCCTCGCCGCCCGCTTCCTGTTCGGCCTCCAGGGTAAGCAGTTCGCCGCCACCAGCCTCGCCGTCCGCTTGGGCAGTGGCGAGGCCGTCAACCGCCTGAATGCCGCCGCTTTCTCCGGCCGCTTCGATCGCCAGGGCCTCGCCGGCAGGTATTCGGGCCTCGATGCGAAGCTCGCCGCCGTGCCGCTCCTCCTCTCCGAAGGCGCTGGCAATTGGTCGCTACGCGGCGGCGCCTTGCTGATGACCGGCGCGCTCAAGGTCGCCGACGCCGTCGATCCTCCGCGCTTCTACCCGCTCGTCGCCCCCGATTTCCGCCTGACCCTCCAGAACAACCAGATCCGCGCCGGCGGCTGGCTTAACGATCCGGAGACCGGCACGCAGATCGTCCAGGCCGACATCGCCCATGCGCTGGGCACCGGCGCCGGCCGAGCGACCCTCGACGTGCCCGGACTCCGCTTCGACAAGAGCTACCAGCCCGAGCAGCTTACCCGCCTCACCACCGGCGTCGTCGCGTTGGTCGAGGGCGTCCTTTCCGGCCGCGGCGAAATTGCCTGGGACGGCCGCGGCACCACCAGTTCGGGCAGTTTCGGCACCGACGATATGGATTTCGCCGCCGCCTTCGGCCCGGTCGAGGGCTTCCGCACCCGGGTGAACTTCACCGATCTGCTCGGCCTCACCTCCGCCCCCGCCCAGCTTGCCGAAGCCGACGTGATCCGCACTGGCATCGATGTCTTCGACGGCCGAATCCGCTACCAGCTCCTCCCCGGCCTGCGGGTGAAGGTGGAAGCCGGCGCATGGCCCTTCGCCGGCGGGGAGCTTCGGCTTGAGGAGACGATCCTCGATTTCTCCAAGCCCACCGCCAAGCGGCTTACCTTCCGCGTCATCGGCCTCGATGCCGCTCTCTTCATCCAGCAGATGGAATTCTCCAACCTCTCCGCCACCGGCACGTTCGACGGCATCATCCCGATGGTGTTCGACGAACGCGGCGGCCGCATCGTCGGCGGCAGCCTGGTCGCGCGGCCGGAAGGCGGCACGCTCTCCTACATCGGCGAACTCACCGACAAGCAGCTCGGCGTCTACGGCAAGCTCGCCTTCGATGCGTTGAAGTCGCTGCGCTACTCCAAGCTTACCATCGGCCTCGACGGCGCCCTGGAAGGCGAGTTCGTCGCCGCGATCGAGCTCGACGGCATCGCGCGCGATCCCAACCTCACCACCGCGCCGAGCGGTGGGATCAGCGGCCTGGTCGCCAACCGCGCGCTGACCCAGCTCGCCAAGATCCCGTTCGAGTTCAACATTTCGGTACGCGGCCCTTTCCGCTCCCTCCTCGCCACCATGCGCAGCTTCGAGGATCCGACCAACCTCATCCAGTCGGTGCTTCCGGAGAAGCTTCGCCCGCGCGACCCGCTAGCGCCCGCCGAGACGCCCCAGCCCGAAACCAAAACCGTTCAGCCCCAGGAAAGCGAGACCATGCAATGACAGCGTCGATATTGACGAGCCTGCGCCCCAGTGCGACGCAGGGCGCGATGAGACGGGCTAAACTCCTCCTCCTCGCGCCGGCCCTGGTCTCGACGGCCGGGTGCGTTCAGGTGAGCGCGCCCGACAAGCCGATCGAGATCAACCTCAACATCAATATCAGGCAAGAGGTCGTCGTCCGCCTGCAGGAGGATGTACGCGACCTCATTGAGAAAAACCCGGGAGTGTTCTGATGAACCGCCGTTACAAGAAGATCATCGCCGCGGCCCTCGTCGTGGCCGCCTTGGGCAGCGCCGGCGCCGCTTACGCCTTTCAGACCGACGCGTCCGCGCAACTGCGCGCCTCGGGCCAGGTGGGCGAACAGGCCGACGGCTATCTCGGCCTGGTCGGCTCCGCGCCGGCCGCCGTCCGCGCCCAGGTCGATTCGGTGAACATCAAGCGCCGCGCCTACTACACCGATCTCGCCGGCAAGCGCGGCGCCAAGATCGAGGAAGTCGCCGCCACCACCGCCTGCGAACTGCTCCGCACCAAGGTCGCGCCCGGCCAATATTACCGCCTCCCCGACGGCGTCTGGCGCCAGCGCGACAGCGCGCCGATCGCGTTGCCCAGCTACTGCGGGTAAGCTTTCAATCCTCCCCGGGACGGGGAGGGGGACCAGCCGAAGGCTGGT
>DASVUO010000258.1:0-6692 GCA_036386995.1 Allosphingosinicella sp.
CGGTGTAAACGAGATGCTCTACCAACTGAGCTAAGCGCCCCCGCCCCGCCCACTGCCACCGCCCGGCGGCGCGGGCAAGCCCTAGACGACGAGCGGCGAAATGCGCTGGGCGGCGCGCAGGTAGTTTTCCAGTGCGGTGGCGGTCTGGTCGGACAGCTCGATGAAGACGCGGCGGCCGTCTTCCGCGTCTGCGCTTCGCACGAACAGCCCTTGGTCCGAAAGGCTCTTGATCCAGCGCAAGGCAGTGGTCGGCGGAACGGCGGCGGCGATGCACAGGCTGGAGACCGCCACCTTGCGCTTTTCAAGCCGCGCCGCGAACAGATCGAGCAGCATGTCCCAGGCGGGATCGGCGAACAGGTCGCTGTGAAAGAACTGGTCGCGCAGCCGCCGCGCGCGGATCATTGCGCGGACCAGGCCGGCGTCGATGCGGATCTTGCCGTTGGCCGCTTCGGAGGCCGCGAAATCCTCCTCGGACAAGGCGGCGAGCGCGGAGGCGATGCGGCCGACCTCCTCGCTGATCTGCTGAAGGCGCGGCGTTCCCGCATCCTTGCTGTCGTGCAGGCGGTGTGGCGCCGGAGCGAAGCCGCCGGGAAGCACCGTCAGCCAATCCAGCGGCGAAGGATCGAACAACAAGGTAATGCCCGCCGGCCGCGGCAGGTACGCGAGCGCAGGCGCCAGAGCTGCCGGAGCCGCGACCACTGTGTTGTGGCGGCCATGCTCGGCGGCTTCGCACAAAAGCGGCCAGAGCGCGGCGACCCGCTCCGGGGAACCGCCGGCGCGGAGCACGACGCCGGCGGTCGCGACCTGCCCCTCCAGCCTGCCGCTTGCCCCCTCAAGCGCAACGGGATCGTGCATGCGGAAGCGAAGTGCCGCCAGCACGGCCGCAACGGGTTCGCGGCCGTCCGGCCCGTCGTCCACCAGCAGCACGCCTGGTCCCGCCGCATAGGCGTCGCCGCTTGTTCCCCGAACCCCGTTCATTGCGATTGCCCCGTTTGCCCCTGCCGACAATGCCGCCATTCCGGAGGAAAAGCAGGGACGGCTTGCTCCAAAACGGCAGATTCTTTTTTTCGGATACGATGCGTGCCCCACGCCCGCACCTCGAAAACCGCCACCTCCATGCAAGCCTGCCTGCAAAGGCGGCGGAACATGCCCCGATAGCGACGTTAGTCTTCCCTTGCCGGAATATCTGTCGCGTCAATTACACCATTACGGAGTAATTTCGCCGTGGCAGACGACGGGGCGTCCGCCTCTGCAATCAGCGGGTTGCGGAGCGAAGCTGGCAAGCGGCCGCTTCAGCCTAAAATCCAGTCAACCGCCGCTTTGGCGTGAAGTGCGGTGGTGTCGTAGACGGGGAGCACGTTGGCGCCGGGATCGACCAGCATCACCAATTCGGTGCATCCGAGGATCACCGCCTGCTGCCGCGCCTTGCCCATTTCGGTGAGGCAGGTTTTGAGCCGCCGCTCCGACTGGCGGAGCACATTGCCTTTGGCGAGTTCCTCGAAAATGATCCGGTCGATTTCCTGCGCGGTCGCGGGATCGGGGATGGTAACGGCGATGCCCTTGGCTTCAAGCCGGTCGCGGTAGAAGCTTTCGCCCATTGTGTAGCGGGTGCCGATCAGGCCGGCGCGCTTAACGCCGTCGGCGGTGAGCTTGTCGGCGGTGACGTCCCCGATGTGGAGGATCGGCAGCGACACCGCGCCGGCGACCGGGTCGTAGACCTTGTGCATGGTGTTGCTGCACAGGAGGAGGCCTTCCGCGCCGCCATCCTGGAGGCGGCGAGCGGTGTCGGCCATGATCGCGCCGACCTTGTCCCATTCGCCGGCGGCCTGGAGTTCGGCGACGGGCGCGAAGTCGAGGCTTTCGAGGAGCAAAGGCGCGGAGGACAGGCCGCCGCGCTCGCGGGCGACCCCCTTGTTGATCTGTTCGTAGTACATGGCGGTCGAGACCCAGCTCAGCCCGCCGATCAGCCCCAGTTTCCGCATCCGTGTCATCCCGTGGTTCCGGGCCTCGCGGCCCGGCGCCTCTCTAACCGGAATTGCGCATCAATCCAGTACCTTGGCCGCTCAGCCCAAGGACTTCACGATCTCTTCCACCATCTTCTTGGCGTCGGCGAGGAGCATCATCGTGTTGTCGCGGTAGAAGAGTTCGTTGTCGACGCCGGCATAGCCCGCGCCGCCCATCGAGCGCTTGATGAAGAGGACGGTCTTGGCCTTTTCCACATCCAATACCGGCATGCCGTAGATCGGCGAACTCTTGTCGGTCTTCGCTGCGGGGTTGGTGACGTCGTTGGCGCCGATCACGAAGGCGACGTCCGTGCGGGCGAATTCGGAGTTGATGTCCTCAAGCTCGAACACCTCGTCATAGGGCACATTGGCTTCGGCGAGGAGCACGTTCATGTGGCCCGGCATCCGACCGGCAACGGGGTGGATCGCATATTTGACGCTGACGCCCTCTTTTTTGAGGAGGTCGCCCATTTCACGAAGGGCGTGCTGGGCCTGCGCCACCGCCATGCCGTAGCCTGGGACAATGATCACCTGCTCGGCCTGACTCATCAGGAAGGCGGCATCTTCGGCCGAGCCGCGCTTGTAGGGCCGGTCGATCGCGCCGCCCGCGCCGCCGCCAGCCGCCGCGTCGCCGCCGAAGCCGCCGGCGATCACCGAAATGAAGCTGCGATTCATCGCCCGGCACATGATGTAGCTCAGGATCGCGCCCGACGAGCCGACCAGCGCGCCGGTGATGATCATCGCGGTGTTGCCGAGCGTGAAGCCCATCGCCGCCGCGGCCCAGCCGGAATAGCTGTTCAGCATGGAAACGACGACCGGCATGTCCGCCCCGCCGATCGGCACAATGAGCAGGAAGCCGATCAGGAAGGAGAGCGCGGTGATCGTCCAGAATACCCAGCTGCTTTGATCGGTGGTGAAATAGCCGATCAGGCCGAGGATCAGGGTGAGCAGGCCCAGGTTCAGCACGTGGCGGCCGGGCAGCAGGATCGGCTTGCCCGACATGTTGCCGTTCAACTTCAGGAAGGCGATCACCGAGCCAGAGAAGGTGATTGCCCCGATAGCGACGCCGAGCCCCATCTCGATGCGGCTGACCGGGTTGATGCCGATCAGGACCTTGGTGAAGTCGTAATCGGTCGTCACCTGCGCCACCTCGGCGATGCCGAAGGCGGTGGGGTTCAAGTAAGCGGCGGCGCCGACCAGCACCGCGGCGAGGCCGACAAGGCTGTGAAAGGCGGCAACCAGCTGCGGCATCGCCGTCATCGCGATGCGGCGGGCGGTGACCAGGCCGATCACCGCGCCGATGGCGATGGCGACGAGGATTTCGATGATATTGGCGATCTCGTGGACGGCGAGCGTGGTCACCACCGCGATCGCCATGCCGACCATGCCGAAGCGGTTGCCGCGCTGGCTGCTTTGCGGGCTCGAAAGGCCGCGAAGCGCGAGAATGAAGCAGATTCCGGCGACGAGGTAGGCGAGCAGCACCCAGGACGGCTGGGCGAGGTGGCCGACGGCGTCGCCTACACTGTGGTGCTCGACGGCGGGCGGCGCGGGCGGAGGGGGAAGGCTCACCTTTAGCGCTCCTTCTTCTTGTACATTGCCAGCATTCGCGCCGTCACCGCGAAGCCGCCGAAGATGTTGATGCTGGCAAGCACCACGGCAAGGAGGCCCAGCCATTTCGCCCCGGGGAAACCTGCCGCCGCCGCCGCAACCAGCGCGCCGACGATGATCACGGAGGAAATGGCGTTGGTCACCGCCATCAACGGCGTGTGCAGCGCCGGCGTCACCGCCCAGACGACATAATAGCCGATGAAACAGGCCAGCACGAAGATCGACAGGATCGAGATGAAGTCCATGGCGCCCTCAATAGATCCGATAGGTGGTGGTTTGGAGAACGCCGAACGGCTGCGGCGGAAGGGGTTGATCGATCCGTATCCTTATGCCGTTCTCAGACGCAGCAAGGATGGTGAAGCGGCCGCCCAGAACGTCGGTGGAACCGGGAATATTGTTCTTCTTGTGCAGCACCCGCGTGGTCAGCGAGCCGGTGTGCTCCTCCGTGCCGTATTTCACGTCGAAAACGTGGTTCCCCACGATGTTCTCATTCCCGCGATACTGGAGCCCCACGAACATCTGCTCGCGAAAGGCGGAAGGATCGAGCCGGCGATAGGACAATGGAGCGATGGCCTTGGGGGTGCCGGGGCGTTTGCCCTGGATTGTGACGATACCCTTGGTCACGCTGGTGGTGAGAAAGGTGCCCTCAAAGCGGCCGTCGCTGTCGGCGTCTACGAAACAAGGCTGGGCGTGGCCGACCAGCTTCTTGGCGCGGATGATGGGATCGCAGAAAACGATTGCACCAGACGTCTGCACCTCGATGAGCTGCGCATCCGGCGCGAGCCCGGCTGCCAATGCCGCTGCGCCGCCCCCGGAAAGCTCCGCAAGCCCCATTGGCAGGAGCCGATGCTTGAAAACATAGTCGAGACGGCTGACTTGGCGTTCGCCTGAGGACACCAGCGGCTCGTCGAGTTGCCACAGGGTGGTCATACCGCGTCCCGCGCCCATAGCGGGTGCTGAACACGCAATGGCGAGGAGAGCTGTGCAAGCAAGCTTTAGGGAAACATCCTGACGCCGACCCATCCCGCTACTCCTTGCTGGGGGCGGCAGCGGATGGCGCGGCGGCCAAGGCGGCGTCCGCCTCCTTGCGGAAGTCGGCGAGGTTTACCCGGTACACGGAGAGGGCGACGGAGCAATCGCCAGGCCCGCCCTTCGGCATCTTGGGAGTGCCGAAGACGGCCTTGCCGTAACGCGCAACGAGCTTCTTGCGGATCGCAGCGAATTGGCTGTCGAGATCCCCGGCGCCGCAATGCAGTTCGCGAGCGCGCTGTTGGAAAGCCAGCATCCGGAAGTAGCCGAACTGCAATCCGGGGGGCGGCGGAGCCGCCGCCGGCGGCGCGGCGGCTATAAGGAGCAGCGCAAGCGGCAGGGTCATCCAAGCAGCCTTTCGTGGACGACTTTGCCACCTTGCGTGAGGCGGACGCCCTTTACGATCTCGTCGTCGTCGGGGAGGACCACCCTCCCCGCCTCTCCGTCCCAGAACGCCGAGAGGAAGTTGTAGAGGTTGCGCGAGTAGAGCGCCGAGGCGTCGGCGGCGAGGCGGGAGGGCACGTTGCGGTGGCCGACGATGCGGACGCCGTGGCGCTCGACAACCTCTCCGAGCACCGCGCCTTCGACATTGCCGCCTTGCTCCACCGCCAGATCGACCACAACGCTTCCCGGCCGCATGGTGGCGAGTTGGGCGTCGCTGATCAGCCGCGGCGCCGGGCGGCCGGGGATAAGCGCGGTGGTGATCACGATGTCCTGCTTGGCGATGTGGGAGGAAACGAGCTCGGCCTGCGCGGCCTTGTACTCGTCGCTCATCTCCGTGGCGTAGCCGCCGGTGCCCTCGCCCTCGATGCCCTTCACATTCTCGACGAACACCGCCTTGGCGCCGAGGCTTTCGATCTGTTCCCTGGTCGCCGCGCGGACATCGGTGGCCGAGACGATCGCGCCCAGCCGGCGGGCGGTTGCAATCGCCTGAAGGCCGGCGACGCCGACGCCCATGACGAAGACTCGCGCGGCGGAGATAGTGCCGGCGGCCGTCATCATCATCGGCAAGGCGCGGCCATATTCCTGGGTGGCGTCGAGCACCGCCTTGTAGCCGGACAGGTTCGACTGGGAGGAGAGGATGTCCATCGACTGGGCGCGGGTGATGCGCGGCATCAGCTCCATGGCCAGCGCTTCCACGCCGGCGGCGGCGTAGGCGTCGACGCGCTCGCGCTCGCCGAAGGGGTTGAGCGCCGCCACCACCAGCGCGCCGGGGCTGATGCCCTGCAGCGCCGTGGGATCGGGTCCTTGCACACCGAGCACGGTATCGGCGCCGGCCAACACATCGGCGCGAACGCCGACAGTGGCACCCATCGCCTCGTAATCCGCGTCGGCGATCGACGCGGAGACGCCCGCTCCGGCTTCAACGGAAACGGTGGCGCCAAGCGCGATATATTTCTTAACGGTCTCCGGCGTTGCGGCGACCCGCCGTTCGCCGTCCATGCTTTCCTTGAGGACGGCGATCTTCATTTCGGGTCAGGCCCGGATGATCAAAACAACGATCGCCGCAACGATCGCGCTGACGATCGCGCCCCATTTGATGAGGCCGACGAACGCGACATAGCCTTTCCTGTGGACGGCGGTTTCTTTTTCCAGGTCCAGATCGGCGGCCATGTGCATCCTCTGCGCGTGTTTCGAAGTGGGCGTACCCTTATCAACGAAGACGCACCGGCCCAAGCCCCAATTAAGGCGGCCTTTACCGACTTGGGCCTAGGAGGCTCCCCATGGATATAAAAGGGGATGCCATGCGGCCGGAGCCCACCCGCTGCTTGCTGCTGATCGACGACGAGCCGGCCCAGCGCCGCCTGGTGACCGCAATCGGCGCGCGCGCCGGCTGGTCGGTTCGCGGGGCGGCCGATGTCGACGGCGCGGCGGCGATCCTTGCCGAGACCGAAGGGCCGCCAGTGGATGCGATCCTGCTCGACCATTGGATGCCCGGCGACGAGGGTACGCGGATCATTCGCCAGATCCGCGAGCTTCGCCCCGATCTGCCGCTGCTGGTGATGACGGCGCAGACCAGCGTCGCGGTGGCGGTGGAGGCGATGCGCGCCG
>DASVUO010000259.1:0-5779 GCA_036386995.1 Allosphingosinicella sp.
GCTGTGTCCGGCAGCTTCGCAAGCACGAAGGACCAGCTGGTGACAGCGAACAGCACAATCCCCGTCGGCCTGAACAGCGACGCGGCGGCCGAGGCCGCGAAGACCGGCGGCCAGGCCTTGCCCTTCGCCAGCAGCCGCGACGCTTCCATCAGGAAGACGGAGAAGGCGAACAAAAGGAAGACGCCGTCGGAAAGCAGGTACGGAGTCCATAGCCACAGATCGTAGCAAAGCAGAAACAGCGCCAAAGCCGCCCATCCCCCTGCGCGATTTCCGCTCACCCGCACCGCCAACTGGGCGAGCAAAGCGCCGGTAGCGGCTACGCAAAGTACATTGAGCACGATCAACGCGCTACCCCAGTGCTCTCCAAAGGCGAGCCGCAGCAGCGCCACAAGTCCAACAAACAGCGCGTAGGTCGCGCCCAGCGGCTCGCCGTAGACGCGGAGCATGGCTGGATAGTTGAAGCCGCTTGCCGCCAGCCGGTCGGCCCACAGCACATAGCCCTGCGTATCCGAACCTGTGGCCGGTCCGTTGGCCCACACGTACACCGCCAAAGCTGCCGCAAGCGCAGCGAACGTCCGAAACCAAGGCCAGGTGCGTTCCGAAGCTGCGCCGCCGCTCACGCAAACACCCATTTGCGGTTGAGGTAGAAGGTGACGAGCGGGGTCACGCACAGCATGGCGGGCAGCGGGTACCACGGCGACAGCCCCAGCCAGCCGGTGAACACCCAGACGAACAGGCTGTTCAGCGCCAGGCTGAGCAGGGACACCAGAAAGAAGCGCCCCCTTCGCATGGCAGGACGCATGTTGCGGTCATGACCTGGAAAGCTCACCCTGCCGTGGAGCACGTACCCTGCCGAAACCGCGACGACGTAGGACAAGAAGTTGGCGATCAGCGGCGGAACGCCGAGCAGGAGCGCGGGCAAAAGGTAGGTAAGCGTACTCAGTCCCGAAAGCACGGCGCCGACAAAGGCGTAGCGTAGCAATTGGGCAAGCAAAGCGTGCCCCGCGGCGCGGAAAACCAGGCGGTCCGAGAGCATCAATATACGTCGAGGTCCAGCGGCCGAAGAAGGATTCGCTTCGGATCGGGCGCGGCAGTGTCTCCCGCCAGGTTGCGCCAGACGAGGTTGAGGGGCGAGGGGCGAAGCTTCCGCGGGATAGAGACGTAAGCCGAGCGCTTGAAGTCGATGTGCGGGTCGGCGCCGATGAACAGGCGCAAGGGGCCGGGTGGCCTCGGTCCCGAGTCCGGGGCCGCTAATCCTTCGTGGAGAATGGCGCCGATGCCCGGCCAACCGGTGGGGGCGAGCAATTGGCCGCGCCGGACGCTGTAGCGCCGGCGCGGGTTGGCCATTCGCCAGCCGATCGCCTCGTCGGACCAGACCGATTCCGCGCTCGGCACTACGTCGTCGCGGCGCCTGCGCAGCGGGCCGGCGCCGAGCCGCGCATCAAGAGGCCGCAACATCTGAAAGCGGGTGAGCAAAGGTCCGGTGGAGTAGCGATTGCCGATGCCGAGGCAGTAAGCATAACCCCGCCGCACACCTTCCTCGAACATGGCGGCGCTGATGTGGCTCTGGAGACGGCGGCCGCGATGCTCCGGGTGGATCGCGCCGTTTTGCATGATCATCGCGGTTGCCGCGTCGCCTTCAACCCGCGCCGCGAACGGCACAGCCGCCATGTGACCGACCAGTTCTTCCCCACGCCAGGCGTTGCACGCCACCGCCCCACCGGCGGGGTTTTGCGCATACATCCAGGTAAGGTAGTCGGCGGTGAGGTGCGGCGCGTGGGGAAAAACGATCCGCAGCAGATTGGATGTGGCCTCGATCTCGCGAGGGGTCAGCGTCGCGAGTTCGTAACGATATTCGCTCACGCAATTTCTCCAGCAGATGCAGTCGCGCGGCACGCGGCGGCGTAGGGTCCGTACGCCTCGAAGCGGAAGCCGAGCCGGGCGATGTTTTCGAGCCGGGACAGCAGCCCCTTTCGGTTCCGGTACATCAACCAATTGTAGACGCCCCAGCGGGAGAAGCCGGGATGGGGAAACCGCTCCTGCTCCGCATCGATGTCGTAGGGGTGAAGGTAGCCGAGCACCGGCGCGCCGGATCGTGCCCGCGCCTTCAGGGCGGCTCGAACAAGCGTCCAAGGCAATGCGCGCAGATACACTCCGCCGGTGGGCACCGGCAGCCGGCGCGGCGAGAGCAGGCTCATCGGCAGCTCCAGGATTCCATCGATCACCCGCGGCGCCTCCCCAAAGCCCGGCCATCCATGCAGCGGACTGCGGGCGGGGAGAACGGAACTCGAATAAGAGAAGCCCAGCTCGGTAAGGACGGAATGTGCCCAGGGGGTGCGCTCGGTCAGCGAAAAGCAGGGCGCGCGGTACCCGGCCACGTATCGCGCACCCGCCGCGGACAAAGCCTCCAGGGCGCTTGCAGAATCGTTTCGAAAAGCCTCGGGGCCGAGTTCGTGAAGGGGAAGGTGCCGATCGGAGTGACAGCCGATTTCGTGCCCCTCGGCCAGGATGCGCGTGACGAGCGCGGGGTGTGCCCTAGCCACCTGCCCGGTGACGAAGAACGTGCCGTGGGCGCCCTCGCGGCGGAGGAAGTCGAGGTAGCGGGCAGTCATTGCCGGCACGCGCGAGATCCCGCCGCTGTTCAAAGCGCGTCCGTCCACCTCTTCGACATCGACGCTGAACAGGAACAATGGCGCTTTACCGAACGCGGGGCCGGCGGCGTTCACCGCTTAGTTCTTGCCGAAAGAGGCACGGTCGGCACCCGCGCGACGTCGTAACCGATGGCGGACAAAAGGAGCTGGAAGCCGATAATGATCGGCAGAGCGGCGAACATCACCGTGCCCGCCGTTGCCGGGGTTCCGGACTGCAGCGCCTCCATCCAGGCGTAGAAGCCGAGCGCGGAGCCGACAGCCAGCAGCGGCAGTCCGGCAATGATCTCCAGGGAAGCGACGTTGAAATCGTCCAGGAAATATTTGATCCATACGCGCGCGATGCAGCGCCGAAGGGCGAGCAGCGGGTAACGCCAGATCACGTCGCGGATGCGCAGGCTGCTAACCTCGTCGGCATATCGCGCCGGCAATTGCACGTCGGTCACAACGGCCTCGGCGAGGTTGAGCTGGAACAGCATATCGGTTTCGAAAAAGTAGCAGTCGGCGACTGCCGGGAGATCGACCGCGCCAAGCGCCGCGCGGTGAATGGCCGTAAAGCCGTTCGCCGGGTCGAGGATGTTCCAATAGCCGGTGATCGCCTTGTGGAGAAAGGACGCAAGGTTGTTGCCCAGCCGGCGCGTGGTCGGCATTGGGCGGCCGCTGTTTGGCGCCTGCACCGCGCCGGTGCGGCGGCGATGCGCGAGCCGGTTGCCTTTTGCGTAGTCAGCTTCACCATCGATCAGCGGCGCGATCAGGTTGGGTATCGCCGCCGCGTCCATTTGGCCGTCGGCGTCCAACTTGACGATGATGTCCATTCCGTCGGCGTAAGCGGCGCCATAGCCGCACTTGACCGCCCCGCCCACGCCCAGATTGCGCGGGTTGCGCAAAACGACGACGCGTTCGCCGGCAAGCTTCGCTTCAACGATGTCGCCGCTCCCGTCCGGGCAGGCGTCGTCGATCACGTAGATCCGTTCAACCTCGGGCCCGATCGCGGACACCACCGCCCAGACGCTGGCGCCGGCGCGATAGGCCGGGATCACCGCCGCGACCCGTGGAAGCGGGTGCGCGCGCGGCATCGGCTGCTGCGCCATTTTCCAGTTCAATTCGTTCACGCTGTGGCCCGCCCCGAGCCCGCCTAGCGACAACATGGATCAATGTCACGCGCGCTGGTTACCGCAAGTTCGGCAACTATTCCGGGCTGAAACCGAGGGGCGCCGCTAAGGCCTTGGAAGCGTGGTGCCCAGGGACGGACTCGAACCGCCGACACCGTGATTTTCAGTCACGTGCTCTACCAACTGAGCTACCTGGGCATATCGGGCCAAAAGCGCGAAGCGGCGCCTATAGAGGCGCTTATCGTTCGCTGTCCAGCCCTTCGTCGGTTGTGCGCTCGTCGGCGGGCGGGCCGGGAACGCGGTAGGCGTCGCCGAGCCAGTTCAACAGGTCGCGGTCGCGGCAGCCCTGGCTGCAGAAGGGCTGATGCGGGGCGGCGGACGGCCTGCCGCACAAGGGGCAGGCGGCGCGTTTGCTAGATCGGGCGGCTGTGGACATGGCCGGCGGATATGGCGAGCGCGGGATCGGCCCGCAAGGCGACAGGCGCGCCCATGCGACGGGCGAGCTCGTCCAGCCAATCGGGCCGCGCTTCCAGACGCGCGATGACAACGGGAGCGGCGGTGAGGGTGCGTGTCCCGGCGCCGCGGTCCCACTCGGCGCGGCGAAGGAGGGCGCGGGCGGCGGCGCCAACGGGGTCGGACTGGAGAAGCTCAGGCAGGGAGACCCGCTCGCGGCGGCGGACGATCTGCAGGAAGCCGAAGCCGTTCACCGCGGTGCGCTCGAACGGCTGGGGGAGCAGGGCATCCACCGCGGCGGCGGCGGCCTGGCGCTCGGCCTTGCCGGGCACGGTGGGGAGATCGATGCCGATCGAGCCGGCGATGCCCATCCGCAGGATGGCGCGGGCGGCGGCTTCGGCGCCGGCGACGGCGAGGGCCGCGGGGGGAAGGGTGCCGTCGACGTCGAACAGGGTCATGGCCGGCGTGACGCTCATCCGCAGCGCGCCGCCGGGGAAGGCGATCTCGCCGGTCAGCGCTTCCTCGAGCAGTTCGGACCAGCCGGCGGCTTCGAAGCGATCTGGACCGGGGCCGCGGTGGACGGAGGCGCGGGGGAGGCGCTGGCGCAGGCGGGGGCCGGAGCGGGGGGCGTCTTCCGAGTAGCGGCACAGGGCGCGCTTGGGGCGGCCGGCTTCGGGGATCGGCTCTCGGACGATTTCCACCCGCAGCGCCCGGCCCTCAGTGAGGTGGGCGGGCAGCCCTTCAAGGATCGCCTCGTCGCCGTTGTTGAGGGCGATCAGACCGCGGCGGCCCTTGACCAGGATTTTGATCAGCCGGCCTTCGACCACCGAGCCGACGGGCACCGTCTCCGGCAGTTCGATCGCGGCTTCGAGGATGCACTCGCCTTCGACCAGGATGGCGCGGGTTTCGCCGATCCCGTCCTCGACCAGCCACTCAGCCAAGCGGGTAGCCGGCGGCGCGCAGCAGCGCCCGCGTTTCGTAGAGCGGCAAGCCAATGACGCCGGAATGGCTGCCGGAGAGGAAGCGGATCAAGGCTTCGGCGCGGCCCTGGATGGCGTAGGCGCCTGCCTTGCCGCGCCATTCGCCGGAGTGGATGTAGGCGTCCAGTTCCTCGTCGGAGAGGCGCTTGAAGCCGACGATGCTGGTGGAGAGGCGGTGGCGGGCGGTGCCGTCGGGCGCGACGACGGTGACGGCGGAGAGGACCCGGTGGCGGCGGCCGGAGAGGAGCTTCAGCGTTTCGCGCGCTTCCGCTTCGTCGTCCGTCTTGGGAAGGATGCGGCGGCCGGCGGCGACCACCGTATCGGCGGCGATCAGGACGGCGCCTGCTTCCGCGGCGGCGGCGGCTTTCTCGGCAGCCATGCGCTCGGCGTAGGGCGCCGGAAGCTCCCCCTTGCGCGGGGTTTCGTCGATGTCGGCGGGGGTCACCGCGTCCGGCACCACGCCGAGCCGCGCCAGCAGCTCCAGGCGGCGGGGGCTTGCGGAGGCGAGAACGAGCCGCATGGCCGCGTCGGCCCGGTTATTTGAAACGGTAGGTGATCCGACCCTTGGTGAGGTCGTAGGGGGTCA
>DASVUO010000260.1:0-2090 GCA_036386995.1 Allosphingosinicella sp.
TCTCGGGCTACCACCACAACGTCCGCGGCGGCTTCCTGATGCTGCGCCCGGGCCTGTATTCGGCCGGGCAGGGGGAGGCGCGTTTCTCCAACTTCGCTTTCGAGGCGCTGCCATGACGATCGCGATCCGTGCCGCCCTGGCGTCCGCAGCGGCCTTGCTCGCCACCGCCGCGCCCGCCCAAGTGCCTGCCCAGCCGATCCGGGCGTCGAAGATCATCCTGGTCGGCGATTCCACCACGGCGGTGATCGGCGGCTGGGGCCCAAGCTTCTGCGCGTTCCACGTTACCTCCAACGCAGCCTGCGTGAACCTCGGCCGCGGCGGGCGCAGCTCGGGCAGCTACCGCGCCGAAGGATCGTGGGACATCGCGCTCTCGGAAATGAAGACGGCGGGCTATGCCGACATCTGGGTGCTGATCCAGTTCGGCCACAACGACCAGCCGGGCAAACCCGGCCGCTCCACCGATCTCCAAACCGAATTTCCCGCCAACCTGCGCCGCTATGTCGCCGAGGCGCGCGCGGCGGGCGCGAAGCCGATCCTGCTTACGCCGCTCACCCGTCGGCAGTTCACCGCCGGAACCCTCACCAACGATCTCGAGCCCTGGGCCGAAGCGGTGCGCCGCGTTGCGGCCGAGACCGGAACGCCGCTGGTCGATCTCAACAAGCTGAGCGTGGCGGCGGTGCAGGCGATGGGCCCGGCACTCGCCGCCCGCTTCGCCCAAGCCGCGCCCTCGCCTGAAGTGGCCGCCGCAGCGCTGACCGGCACGACGGTTCCCGCCTCGACCGGGGCCGCACCCGCCGCACCCGCCGCAGCAGGAACTTCCGCTCTGGCGGCCCGGGACAATGCCGCGGCGGAGCCGCTCGGCCAGGCGCGCCTCGCCTTTGATTACACCCACCTCGGCCGCGTCGGCGCCGATTTCTTCGCCGCCATGGTGGCGCAGGAAGCGGCACGGCAGGCCCCGGCGATGCGCCGGCTTCTGGTACCATGAGCCTATGAACACCATGGATCGCCGCACCGCTTTGCTCGGCACCCTTGCTCTGGGTCTCGCGGCCCGCGCAGGAGCGCAGACCCGTCCGCCCGCGACGCCCGAGTCGCCGCACATGACGCTGCCCGACCCCATCGAGACGATAGACCTTTGGCCGAACGGCCCGCCCGGCCCGCCCGCGGTTCTCCCGATCGAAACCGTACGCGAGCGAAGCAAGGACAAGGGCTATAACGACCGCTACGTCTTCGGCATTTCGCGCCCGCGCATGGCCGTGTTTCGCCCGACCCGCCCCAACGGCGCAGCGGTGCTGATCACCCCCGGCGGCGGCTACAATTGGGTGGTGATTGACAAGGAAGGCTATGAAATGGCCCGCCTTCTTGCGGAGCGCGGCGTCACCGCCTTCGTGCTCTTCTACCGCCTGCCGCACGAGGGCTGGGCGGCAGGTCCGGACACGCCTTTGTCCGACGCCCAGCGCGCCATGCGCCTGATCCGCCATCGCGCGAAGAGCTACGGCGTGAATCCCAAAAAGGTCTGCGCGATGGGCTTCTCGGCCGGCGGCCACCTCTGCGCCGATCTCCTCACCCGCTTCGATGCGAAGGTGTACACCCCCGCCGACGCGGCCGACCGCCTCTCCGCCCGCCCCGATTTCGCCGCGCCGATCTACCCGGTGGTGTCGATGACGCTCCCCACCGCCCACGCCGGCTCGCGCAAGAACCTGATCGGCGAAAACGCCTCGCCGGAGCGGGAGCGGGCGCATGCCCCGCACGAAAACGTGCCGGCCAACGCGCCGCCCGTATTCCTCCTCCACGCCGAGGACGACGCCTCGGTCGTTGTCCAAAACACCCTCCTGCTTCGCGCCGCTTTGGTTGCGAAGAAGGTGCCGGTGGAAACCCACCTCTACGCCGACGGCGGCCATGGCTTCGGCCTGCGCCTCGCGCGCGGGAAATCGGTCGAACACTGGCCCTTGCTGTTCACGGCCTGGGCCCGTCGCAAGGGACTCTGGTCATGATCCGTCGGCTCCTCCTCCCGCTCCTGCTGCTCCTGTCGGCCGCGCAGCCGGCGCTCGCCCAGAGCCGCGCCGAGATCGAGCGCACGATGATGCGCGCCA
>DASVUO010000261.1:0-17531 GCA_036386995.1 Allosphingosinicella sp.
AAGATTGCCTCAGGGAGAAACGCCCATCTGACGTCCATCACTTCCGACAGTGCGTTGTCTCGATCGTTATGACCGACTTGCTTTCCGATTACCTTCGCGTGTTCAAACTGCCACGCTTGTGCGAAATCGTTCAGATTTACAAAAACCCTGACTCTCACGGACTGTTCGTCGTCGGAGTTGTCGCGCCGGTACCTTGGCATGGTTTTCCCCTCCCAAGCGTCTGCAATGCGTTCTGCGTCGCTACCTTATCTTATCTGAGTGGCTTTTTCCACATCTGTAAAGAAGGTGGCCGCTCGTGACCGAAGTGACGATTATTAGCTTTAAGCGCCATCTTTTCTTTTAGCCTTTGGGAGAGCCAGCTTGAACCTGGGAGGCGCCCGGCCGTCAGATTTCTGATCGGAACAGCTGGCACGACATGTGATAGTACGAAGCACAGTTTCCACGCACATAAGCTTGTCGGGATCGGCTGGTGCGCTTACGCGCTTCCTAATCCTCGTTCGATCCTTTGCGTGCGGCTGCGAGCTGCACGATTGCAAATGCCAGCGCTTTCTGGGTACATAGCCTACTTTCCTCCTGGGCCAGTTGACGCATGTTCGATACCGCGAATGCACACCTTGTTGGCGCTTGGGGCCTTATTCTAGGAATGGTGGGTTTAGTAGTTTCCCTGCTCGGGTTTTGGGTGACCATCGCTCAGCTGCGCAGAACCCGCAAGGCGACCGAGGCGGTAAACGCCGCGATTTCCTCGTTACGCAATCGCATGGGCGCTTTCGATTTTGCATCAGAGTGCGTACGGGGTTCCAAGAGTCTAGAGCATGCGATTCACTTGCTGCGCGCGAAGCAATGGGATGAAGCTGCTGGGAAGCTTCTGGAGTCACAAGGTATTCTGAACCGGATCGGGATCAGCGATGAGGGCGATGAATCGGCTCGCAACTCATCAAGAGACACGGCCGAGCTTTTGCTCACGAGCGTGCAGGAACTCGAGGAAGCAGCAGACAAACAGATTGAATTTCAAGCTAACGAATTGATCATGATATTAAGGAAGCAGATCAACTTGCTAGAGAGTCAAATCGTCGGCGTTAATAGGGAGCTATACAATGGCTAAGGCGCAGGAGGCAAGGGCTGAGCTCCTCAATCTTTTGTACGCACGTCATCTCGCTGGAACCATCAACTGGGTTGAGAGGGATAAAAAGGGTTCTTACGAGGCGGAGGTGGGGCCATATACAATTCATCTAGACCGAGAACTGGTTAACCGGAGAGCCAAGTACACTATCTGGGTGTTCGACGGTGAAAGTGACCTTGTTGATCGCATAGACATGGACACTATGATGGAGCTGAAGCCGGAGGCTACGGATGTTAGCTCCTTCTATATGTTGATATCATCCATTGTTTCAGATCTTCAGCAGAAGAAGATTGCTGTTAAGCTTTCTGGAGTGATCGAAGCTCTAAAACAGGGCGGCTAAAGCTTCCGTGCCTGCTTTGCACTTGGCTCTTCCGAATCACGCGTCCGTGTGTTCGTTCCCGAGTGCCTTCTCAATAAGCTGCCGTATCGCCCCCGACCGCGACGGTTTTGGTTCCGGCTGCCGCTCGATCCAAGCGTCGATCGCGGCGTCAAGCTCCGGCGGCATGCGCACGGCCCTCGCCGGGTACACACCCGTCCGTGGTCGCCCGCGGGGTCTTTTTTGTTCGCCTGCTATTGACTCCCCCTATTTTTCGTCGAACTAGAAACAAGAAGGAGAGAAGGCACACGCCTTTCTCCGGCTCTGACCAGCGAACACCGCCCTGAAAGAGGAGGCGAAGGATGGCTGTTGTGCACCTTAACCTGTCGCGCCGCGCGCTGCTAGGCGCTGCGTTCGCCGCGCCTGTCCTAAGCCTAGTCGAAAAGCCTGTCCTCGCCGCCCTCCCGCCTGCCTCGCCCACAGCGGCAGGGCAGGGCGCCGCACCCCCGGCAGCCAAGCTATCCAGAGCGGTCACTTTATGGGACCGCGCATTCGCCCGCTTCCAAAAGGCCGATGGCGAACTCACCGCCCTCAGCGGAGGGCCGGACGACAATGTCTACGACCGCGCCGGCACCCGCCACGATCGGGCCCTCGTCCGCCTCCTCCGCACCCCGGCGCCTCACGCGGCCGCGCTGGCCGACAAGATCGACCTCCTCATCGCCCACCAGGCCTGGGAACTCCGCGCCGGCGAAACCTGCCTCGCCGCCCTCAGCGCCGACGCGCGGCTGCTGGCGGGCAGCTGAAGGAAGTCTCGGCCTTACCGAGGCTGCGCAATATCCACCCGGACCCGCTCGTCCGGATCGCTTGTGTCTTCACTTTTCTCGGTGTCTACCGGATCGGCCTTCTCTGTCCCATCGCCGCCGCCATTGCCGCCGGGCCTCGCAACCACCTGACCCGCTGTGATCGCCTTGCGCGCCAGCGCAAGAATGTGAGGTGGTGAGCAGATCGCCTGATTATCAACCAGATGCTTCACCGACTGATCGAACGAAACCAGTTCTTTCTTGAGTACCGCGGCACTGTGCGCGGAGAGCGCATCGAGCGTGAGAGTTCTGACGGAATCGATATTGTCCGCCCCGAACAGGAAGTGCTCGTCATAAACGTTAAGCGAGGCAGTGGCGAAGGTAGACCCAAGCGCCAGCCCCTTCACGACATCCTCGGCTGTATCGGAGTTGTCCCCGAAATCGTGCAGCGCAAGCAGCCCAGTGAAAAGCGAAATGATCGGTGTCAGCAATCCACGGCTTACTTTTGAAATCCCTTGATGGCGACCAGCCGCATGAAAGAAGTCGTTGCACCGGACGTAAACGAGCATCGTTCCGCTCTGCAGGAAGGCCGTCTGCGCAGCCTTTGAAGCGTTAAGCGCACTCGCAGCAAGAGCTGCCTTGTGCGCCCGATCCTCAAGGCTGCCGGGAAGCGCCCTCGGCACCACCTGATTGGCGGTAACGACACGCTTTGGGCCATCGAGCCGCGAGCATGCGGAAAGCGGCAGGGCCGCGGCGGCGGTTAGCAGGATTGCGAGTGTCTTCATCGTTACCCCCTCTCGACAACAGGTTGTCAGGCACGCGGAAGCACCGGGCCGAGGGTACATGTTCGGCGGCTTCAATCTGCCACAGCCTTGCGGCCGGTCGACTCCAACCGCCTCCACTTCGGCGTGATTTGCAGCCAAGCTGCATATTTCGGTGCGTCGGCGAAAGCCGGCAGGAGGATGGCTGGACCAGCGAAAGCTGGACGCGGGCGGCCGTCACGAGCGCTCAGCGACAGTTTCCGCGCCGTTCGGAGACTAAGCCTGTTCAACGCAACCCGTGGGGGGCCGTATATGAAACCGGTTGGAAAGATCCTGGACGTCGCCATCACACCGCTGGCGGGCGGCGATTATTTCGTCGAGGCGGTGGGGCAGGTCGGGAGCGGCGGCTGGTCGCGGCCTGCGCTCGTTTCGCGCGGCGCGATCATCACCGCGGACGGCACGCTTGAATATGATTTCCTCGCGCAGCCGCCGCCTTCCGGCTCGATGAACACCGCGGTGATGGCGCGGCACAAGGCTTCGGCCAATTTCGGCGGCCCCGGCACCGATATTCGCGGCCTTCGCCGGGTGCGGATCTACGCCGCCGGGAACTACATGGATTGCCCGCTGCCGCGCGATTGATCGGGCCGCCGGTCAGGCGCTTATGGAGTTGTTTTGAGAGGAAGGGCGGCTTAGCCCGCTTCGTCCAGCGTGAAGCCGATGCGCAAGGTCACCTGGTAATGCGCAACCTGCCCGTCCTCGATGTGGCCGCGGGTTTCCTTGACCTCGAACCAGCGCAAGCCGTGGACGGAGGCTGATGCGCGGGCGATCGCTTTCTTGATCGCATCTTCGACACTGGTTTCGGACGAACCGACGACCTCGATGATTTTGTAGATATTGTCGCTCATGCCGGGCTGAACGGGCGAGCGGCCGGTTCGTTTCCGCGTCGCGTGTCCGCTGGCCGCTTGCGCCTGTCCGCTTGCGCCGGTGGGGGAGGGGGATAGGGTAGGGTCTCGCATTGGGAGACCTTCATGACCCGCCGCTTCGCCGCCGCCTTTCTCGCCGCCGCACTCGCCTCCGCCGCGCCCGCCGCCGCGGCGCCGGCCGACGATTTCCGCGCGCTGCTTGATGAACATTATGCCTGGCTGCTCAGCGAAAGCCCCACCTACGCCACCGCGCTCGGCGTCCGCGACTACGATTCGAAGATCGAGGACCTCAGCCTCGCCGCCGCCGACCGCCGCGCCGCCCGCGCCGCCGCGTTCCTGAAGCGCCTCGATGCGATCCCCGATGCGGGCCTCGACGCTTCGCAGCGGACCAGCAAAGCAATCCTGCGCCGGTCACTGTCGGAGGGCGTCGAGGCGAACGGCTTCAAGCAGCGGCTGATGCTGTTCACCACCTACGCCGGCTGGCACCAGAACTTCGCCGGCATGGGCAGCGGGCTCCCTTTCCGCACCAAGGCGGATTTCGAAAGCTACCTCACCCGCCTCGAGCAATATCCGAAGCTCAACGACGAAGCGCTGGCGATCACCGCACAGGCTGTCAAGGAAGGCCAGGTCCTGCCCTGCTCCGTCCTCGGCAACACCGAGAAGAGCATCACCGGCGTCATTGCCGACGATTCGCTGAAGTCCCGCTTCTACGAGCCCTTCCTCGGCACCCGCCCCGGCGACATCTCCGAAGCCGAATGGCAGGCGCTCCAGGCCCGCGCCCAGCGCCTGATCCGCGACGTCTTGAACCCGGCCTACGCAAAGCACGCGGCCTTCTACCGCACCGGCTACGCCCCCAAATGCGCTAAGTCCGACAGCGTCTCTGCCCTCCCCGGCGGCAAGGAATACTACGCCTTCCGCGTCCGGCAGGAGACCACCACCACTCTGACGCCCGACCAGATCCACCAGCTCGGGCTCCAGGAATCGAAGCGGATCGACGCCGAGATGGACGCCGTCGCCAAGTCCGCCGGCTTCGCCACCCGCCAAGCCTTCATCGCCGAGCTGCGCACCAACCCCGTCTATTTCGCAAAGACGCCGGAGGAACTGCTTCGAGCAACCGCGCGGGTCGCGAAGATGATCGACGGCAAGATGCCCGCTTTCTTCCGCACCCTGCCGCGCTTGCCCTACGGCATCCGCGAGATCCCGTCCGAGACTGCCGAGGGCACCACCACGGCCTATTACGGCCAGGGCGCGCCGGAGAGCGGCCTGAGCGGCACCTATTACGTCAACACGTCCAAGCTCAACCAGCGCCCGCTGTGGGAAATCCCCGCGCTCTCCGCCCACGAGGCGGTCCCCGGCCACCACCACCAGATCTCGCTGCAGCAGGAAGTGGACCTGCCGCCCTTCCGCCGCAACTTCACCTCCTTCACCGCCTTTACGGAAGGCTGGGGCCTCTATTCAGAAAAAATCGCGGAGGAGATGGGACTCTACGACACACCGGCCAAGAAGATGGGCCAGCTCTCCTACCAGGCGTGGCGCGCCGCGCGGCTGGTGGTGGACACCGGCATCCACGCCAAGGGCTGGAACAAGGCCCGCGCCGTCGCCTTCATGCGGGAGAACACCGCTCTGTCCGACGCGAACATCGACGCGGAGGTGAACCGCTACATCAGCTGGCCGGGGCAAGCGCTCGGCTACAAGATCGGCGAGCTCAAGATTCGCGAACTGCGCGCGCGGGCCGAGAAGGAGCTCGGCACCCGCTTCGACCTTCGCCGCTTCCACGACGCGGTGCTTTTGCAAGGCTCGGTGCCGCTCGACGTGCTCGAGCGGCAGGTGACGGAATGGATCGCAGCGGAGAACGGGAAGGGCTGAGCCTTAGCATCCCCGCCGCTTAGCGGGGGCCGTTCTCCGCTTCCTCTTCTTCCTTCGCTTTCTCGTCGATCTTGGACAGCCGCTTCTGCCGAGCCTCGTCGATCAGGTTTTCCCAGTTGATCCGCGGGTCGGCGGCGCGCTCGGCCCGCGCCTGGCGGATCAGTTCGTTGTAGCAGCCTGAGGCGCCGCCGACGCCGGTCGGCGAGCAGCTGCCGATGCCGGAACGGCCGACATATTGAAGCGCCACGGCCCGCGCACCCCAAGCCTCGTTGCCGGGGGTGCCGGGCCGGTCGCGCAGGTTGTTCGGAATGCGGAACCGCTCCTCGTCATTCAATCGGGCGCAGACGGTGATTACCTCGTCCGTGCTTGGCGGGCAGGGATCGTCGCCATAGACGATGAGCTGGTTGACCTTGACGTCCTCCTCCGCGGCGGGCGCTTCGGCGTCCTGCTGGGCAAAAGCGGGGGTGGAGACGGTAGCCAGCAGGAGAGCGGCGGCGAGCAAGGACTTCATGGCGTCAGATCCTCTTGGAAAGGGCGATTGCGAACCGGCAGCCCGCGCGGATGACGGAGGATAATATCGGGTAGCCGAACGTGTCCTCGGCGCCGGCGGCGATGGCGGTGTCGCGATGCTCGAGCTCTTCCGCCTGGAAGCGGCGGATGGAGGCGGAAAGGTCCGGCTCCTCTTCGCCGAGCGCGCGCACCTGATCGTCATAATGTTTGTCGATCTCGGTCTCGACGGCGGCGGTGCAGGCCATGGCCGCGCTCGGTCCCATCAAAGCGGTCACGGCGCCAAGCGCGTAGCCGGCGATGTTCCAGAACGGCTGGATCAAGGTCGGACGGATGCCGCGCTCGACCAGCATGTCGTCGAAATGGCGGAGGTGGACTTCCTCCTGGCTCTGCATCCGGGAGATGGCGCGGGCGGTGGGGTGGCGGGCACCGAGCACGGCGAGCTGACCGCAATAGATGCGCGTGGCGCCATATTCCCCGGCCTGGTCGACGCGCGCCATTGAGGCGACATCCGGGCGGCGGTCGCCCGGCCGCCAGCGCGGGCGCGGCGCGGGCGAGACATCGCCTGTCGCAAAATCGGCGTCGGCGGTCATGCCGCGGCCGGACGGGGGCGTCGCAAGCTGAGCCATAGGATCACCAATGCGAACAACAGGGAAATGATCGCGTTCCATCCCGCCATGGAAATGCCGAGGAATTCGAACTGCACCTGGTCGCAGCGCACCAGCGGCGCATCCATGATCGAGCGCAGCAGATCCTCGCCCGAGCCGCCGGCGGTGCTGGTGCAGGTGGTGAAGCCCTTGAAAATCTTCGCCTCCACGCCGGCATGGTAGGCGCCGATCACGCCGCTCGCCGCGATGCCGAGCGCCGCCAGCCAGACGAAGCTGCGGTCCCGATCCGGCATACGCTTCGCAAACAGCAAGGCGAGGAGGGCGAACGCCAGGCCGGCAAGGTGCGCATAACGCTGCCACCAGCACATCTCGCACGGGTAGAGCCCGCCCCAGATCTCCGATCCCCAGGCGCCGGCAAGCAAAGCCGCCGGCACCAGGATGGCGAGAGCCTTTGCCTTGTCGAGGGCCGTCACGGTTTAGCGCGTGCCGTTCTTCGCCTGCGGCGCGGGCGGCGCCTTGGCGGCGGTGGCGGTGCCGGTGCGGCCCAGGCGGGCGATGGTCTGCAGCGCATAATGGAGCTGGAAGTCTTCGATGCCCTTCTTCTTCAGCTCCTCGGGCGTGGCCGCGAAGCGCGGATCGGTTTTGCCGTCGTCTTCAACCACATTGTCCTCCACCTTGATCTCGTTGATCAGGTGGCGGCGCAGATCGGCTTCGCGCAGCCGCGGCCGCGACTTGTAATCGGGATCGGAGAGCTGCGGCACTTCGATGTCGGGCGTGATGCCGCCTTCCTGCACCGAGCGTCCGGACGGCGTGTAGTAGCGCGCGGTGGTCAGGCGAAGCGCCGTGTCGCCGCCGATCGGAAGCAGGGTCTGGACCGACCCCTTGCCGAACGTCCGCTCGCCCATCACGATTGCGCGGTGATGCTCCTGAAGCGCTGCGGCGACGATTTCGGCCGCCGAAGCGCTGCCGGCGTCGACCAGCACTACGACCGGCAGCCCCTTCGCGGCGTCGCCGGGCTGGGCATAATAACGCTCGATGTCGGTCTTCTTGCGCCCGCGCTGCGAAACCACTTCGCCGCGCTCGAGGAACACGTCGGAGAGGCCGATCGCCTGGTCGAGCAACCCGCCCGGATTGGCGCGCAGGTCGACGATGTAGCCCAAGGGCTTCTTGCCGAGCGACTTGTCGATTGCGGCGATGGCGGCAAGCGTCTCATCGGTGGTGCCGCGGCTGAAGGCGTTGACGTTGATGATGCCGACATTGTCCTTCACTTCCCACTTCACCGCCTTCAATTCGATGATGGCGCGGGTCAGCTTGACGTCGAACGGCTTGTCGCGGCCGGGGCGAACGATGGTGATGGTGAGCGAGGTACCGGGCGCGCCCTTCATCTGGTCCACCGCTTCATCGAGCGTGCCGCCGTAGATCAGCTTGCCGTCGATGTGGGTGATGTAATCGCCGGCCTTCAGCCCGGCCTTGAAGCCGGGCGAGTCCTCGATCGGCGTGATCACCTTCACCGCGCCGTCTTCCATGGTGACGTTGAGGCCAAGGCCGCCATATTCGCCCTCGGTGGTGGTCATCATCCGGCTATAGCCCTTCTCGTCGAGATAGGAGCTGTGCGGATCGAGACTTGCAAGCATCCCGTCGATGGCGCCGCGAAGCAGCGTCTTGTCGTCGACCTGCTCGACATATTCGGAGCGCACGCGCTGGAACACGCTCATGAACTCTTCGAACTGCCGCATGCCCTCCACTTCGGCCGAGGCGAAGGCCGCGGTGGCGGCCGGAATGATTGCAACGGCGCCGACAAGGCCGAGGGAGCGGATGAGGTTGCTGGCCATGATGATCCTGCTGGAATGGTGAGGGAAGCTTTACCCGCTTTCGTAGCAAGGGAAAAGCAACAGGACGTGAATGATTTCGCGTGCGTGAACGAAGGTGGGCTCGCCTACAGCGTCACCAGCGGCGCGATCGGGAACGGCCTGCCGTTGTGTCGCAGTTCCACGGTAACGCGCGGGGTGCGGGACGAGGCCTGGCCTAGGAGCTGACGCGGCTGCACCCGGTCGCCGACGCGCACCGACAGGGCGCCGAGATTGGTCAGCGTAGTGGTCCAGCCGGCGCCGTGGTCGAGGATCACCACTTCGCCATAGCCGCGAAAGGCGCCGGCATGAACGACGCGGCCCGCCGACGGCGCGAGGACATCCGCACCCGGCGCGGTCTGGAAGGTGAGACCTCGGGCGTGGACGCCGGCGTCGGAAAGTTCGCCCATGCCGGTCAGCAATTTGCCCGCCACGGGCAGGATGTAGAGCGGCCCGCCTTGCCGTGCCTCGCCACCTTTCGTGCCGGGGCGGAGTGCGGGGCCCGGAAGCTCCGACAGGCGGCGGCGCAGCTGGTTTTGGTACGCTTCGGTGCCGGCCAGCGCAGCAATGTCGCGCGCCTCTTCGCCGAACGCGAGAGCACGGTCGGACTGCGAAACTGCGGACGCCATCAGGTCCTCTGATTTGGCGCGCCGGCTTTGCTCGAAGCGGGCGAGCGCGACACGCCGCCGACGCAGGTCCTCGCGTCCGGCGGTGAGCGCCGCATAAGCTGTCTCCGCATCCTTGCGCAGCCGATTGCCCTCGGCGATCTCGGCGCGGACGGCGGCGGTGCGCTGGCGGATCACCGGCAGCGACGAGGCGAGCAGTGAGCGGACATGGACGATCTCGTCCACCGATCCCGGCTGCACCAGTGCCAATGCGGCGGGGCGGCGCGCCATCGTCTGCAGCGCGGCGGTCAGCCTGATCAGCGGCACCTGCTTTTCGGCAAGCCGCGCCCGCTGCGCCCGGCGAAGCTCCTCCACCAGGCGGATGCGGGTCTCGGCGGCGGTGATATCCGCCTCCGCCGCCTCGATGCGGGAGGCGAGCGCGGCGGCTTCGGCGCGCGCTTTGGCCGCCTCGTCGGTTGCCTGCTTCGCCTGCGCCTCAAGCGCCTCCGAGCGCCGCCGCGCATCCGCCGCTTCCTGCTTCGCCTGGACCAGATTGGCAGGTTCGTTCCCGCTCCCTTGCGCTGCCGCCCAGCCGCCCGCGATCAGCGGCGGCAGGGCAAGGAGAAGAAGAAGGCGGCGCATGGCCTATCCTTCGCGGTGATACGGGTGGTTGGCAAGGATGGAGGTGGCGCGGAACAATTGCTCGGCAAGCATCGCCCGGGCGAGGAGGTGCGGCCAGGTCGCCTTGCCGAAGGCGAGCAGCAGATCGGCGGACGCGCGTTCCTCGTCGCCGAAGCCGTCCGCGCCGCCGATCAGGAACCGCGCCTCCCGCTTGCCGCCGTCGCGCCAGGTCTCGAGCTTGCGGGCGAAAGAAAGGGAAGGGAGCTGTTCGCCTTTCTCGTCTAGCAGGATGGAGACGCTGTTCTCTCCGGGAGGCGGGACCTTGCCGCCGCTCTCTGCAAGCTCCGTGAGCTTCGTGGGCCAGGCGATCCGCTTCAGATAGCGCTCCACAAGCTCCCCCTCGGGCGAGCGGCCGATCTTGCCGCGGGCGATGATGTGGAGGAGCATGGTGCCTAGTCGATCAGCCGGCAGAGCGCGTCGCGGTGGCGCACAATGTAGCCGCCGATATGAACCTTTGACGCCGCCTTGGTCTCGTCGCGGTAGAACCAGCTGTCGAACGCATCGGCTTCAACCGTGACGATCGAATCCCAGTCGAACTCCGGCGGCTCTTCCGGAACGATCTCGCCATTCTCCACCGCCTGGTCGTAGAGGCCGCGTAGAACCATGTCGGGCAGGGCGGCATAAGAGGCTTCCTCACGCTTGCGGGCCCAGGGGCGAAAGCGCGTCGCCTTGCGGACCAGGTGGCCGATAATCAGCGGCCGGTCCACCGCGCGGGGATCGAAGGTCGGCCAGCCATCCTGCCGCCTGAACGGGTTCTCCGGGTCACCCGCCTGCTCGCGAAAGGCGCGGTCGAAGCGCTCGATCAGCTCCGGCCATTCAAGCTGCGCGATCAGCCGGTAGGCAAGCTTCAAATTCGCTGCGAAATTGTCGATGAACTGGGTGAAGCCGCCGTTGGACGTCTGCCCGACCACGTCGGACCACATCATCAGCACGCGCTGCGGCTCGGTCAGCAGTGTGTTGCCCGGATGCCCGTACAGGTTCCAGCCGTCGACGTTCATCACCTGGGGAACGTGGATGAAAGGGTCTTCGCCGGTCAGCCACCAGCCTTCGTAGCAAAAAGCCGCTGCCTCTTGGAACCGGGCGCGGCTCATCTCGGGCCGGGTTTCGACGGGTCCGCTCATCAGGACAGCCGTCCGCTCAGCCCGCGGCTGTAACCGGCGCCTTGTTTTCCTCGAACGCCCACATGCGCTCGAGATTGTAGAAGGTGCGCACTTCCGGGCGGAAGATGTGGATGATGACGTCGTCGGCGTCGATCAGCACCCAATCGGCCACGGGAAGGCCCTCGATCCGCACCGGGCGGCCGAGTTCCTGCTTGATCCGTTCGCTCAATTTCTGCGCCATGGAAGCGACCTGCCGCGTCGAGCGGCCGGAGGCGATCACCATATGGTCGGCGATGCTGGATTTCCCGCTCAAGGGGATGGTGACGACCTCCACGGCCTGGTCGTCGTCCAGGGATCGAAGCACGAGATCGTGCAGGGCTTCGACCGATTCGATGCTGCCGCGTTGGTGCGGAGCGGGGGTGGTTGCGGGCAATGTGCCTCCTTTTAGCGCACGGCCTTGCGCGTCACGCGGTCGCGCAGGGCCTTGGGGTTGAACGAATGATGTGGCGATTGGTGCCAGTCGGGACAAGCGGCGCGAATGCCGGTTGCGGAGGTCGGATCGAGCGGCAGTTGCAGGAACACGAGTGCCGGCGGTCTCCACCTCGTCCACTCGGCTGCGGCGGCCGCGGGTCGGACGAAGCGCCGCAGCCAGCCCATGGCGCGTGCCGCCCGGGCATCGCCATCATATCCCGGACGCGCAACAACCGCAATCGGAACCAGCCGGGCGATCCGCCGCCACTCGCGCCAGCGGTGGAACTGGAGAAGATTGTCGCTGCCCATGATCCAGACGAACCGGCGCTTCGGGTAACGCCGGGTGAGGGCGAGAAGCGTGTCGTAGGTGTAAGGGGAGCCAAGCTGCGTCTCGATCGCCGTCGGCCGGATCGGAAAGCCCCGCGCGGCGCGTAAGGCGGAGCGGTAGCGGGCCGGGAGCGGCGCCATTCCCGCCTTGGGCTTCAGCGGATTGCCGGGCGAAACCAGCCACCACATCTCGTCCAGCCCCAAGGCTTCCAGCGCATGCATGCTGATCCGCCGGTGGCCGCGATGGGCGGGGTTGAAGGAGCCGCCGAGGAGGCCGGTGGTGATCGTCACGGCGGAGGGCTAGCACGGAAAAGCGGCGGCGCGAACGGCCTCGACGCGCGCCGCGGCTTGCGTCATGATTATGCGCATGGGGGCTGACGGTCTGGAAGCGATGGGCGACGCGGTAACCGGCGGCGTGCTTGCGCGCGCGGTGGAGACGGAGGCGGGGGACGGCGGCCGCGGCGAAAGCGGCGCCTGCCTCAACTGCGGAACCGCGCTGATCGGCCCGAACTGCCACCAATGCGGCCAGCCCGCCCACGTCCACCGCACGCTCGGCGCGTGGTGGCACGATCTCGCCCACGGCGTCTTTCACCTCGACGGCAAGATCTGGCGCACCTTGCCGCTGCTTGCCTGGCGGCCGGGCGATCTCACCCGCCGCTACGTGGCCGGCGAGCGCGCGAAGTTCGTCTCCCCAATGGCGATCTTTCTGTTCTCCGTATTCCTCATGTTCGCAGTAATCTCCACCGTCGGCGGCCCGCTCGGCGGGGATGCCGCGCCGGCCGGCGCCGCCGATGATCCCCAGGTGGAGCTCGCGAAGGCACGTGAGGCCTTCCGCCGCCAAAACGCGGAGACCCAGGCGGAACTGGACAAACTCAGGGCGGAGCGAAGCCGTCTGATTGCGGCCGGACAACCAACCAATAGCATCGATAAGGAGATTGCCCAAAACAAGAAGGAATTGCTGGTTGAGAGCGATATGGTTGAGGGGGCCCTCAACATGTGGGGAAATGAGGCTGGATCGCCGGATGAAGCCGCAGATAACGCGGAGCCGGCGCCGCAGCCCGGTGCCGCAAAGCGCGCTGCCAAACAGGCCGATGAAGGCAATTTCGTCGTGGTCTCCGGCGCGGACGGGATCAACAACTGGCTCAACCAAGCCTACCAGAAGGCGAAAAAGAACCCGTCGCTGCTGGTCTACAAGCTGCAGACCAACGCTTACAAATTCTCCTGGGCGCTGATCCCGATCTCCGTGCCGTTCCTGTGGCTGCTCTTCCTCCACCGCCGCCGCTACCGCGCGTTCAAGGGCTACGACCATGTCGTGTTCGTGACCTATTCGATCGCATTCATGACACTGGGCGTGATCGCGCTCAGCCTGCTTCGTGCAATCGGGATGCCGGAAGCGCTCGCGGGCCTCGCCCTCTTCTTCGTGCCGCCCGTTCACATGTACCGGCAACTGCGCGGCGCCTACAGCCTGTCGCGGTTCAGCGCCTTGTGGCGCACGGCGGCGCTTCTGCTCATCACCAGCGTAACGCTCAGCCTGTTCTTCTTGCTGCTCCTCACGCTGGGCGTGCTCGGCTAAGCCTCAACGGCAGGGATATTTGCGGGCAAGCAGGCCGCGAAGGCCGTCCTTGGTGGACATCCGCGCCTGCTGCGCCGGCGGAATGGCACGGAAGTATGTAAGCACGTCCTTCGCACTGACATTGTTCTTGGCCGGTGGGCAGAAAGACACCTTGCGGCCTGCCTGCAGAGCCGCCTTACGCTCGGCGGCAAGCTGCGCGCCCGCGGCCTCCATCTCACCCTTCAGCGTCTTATAGTCGCTGGAGAAGAGCGCCATTACGCCCTTCTTCTCGAGTGCATTGGCCTTCACCAGAAACGCCTGCACGGTCATCGCCTGGGCCGCGCCGACCGGCAGAACCGCCAACAACGCGGCGGCAAAGAGCTTGAACTTCATGGATAATTTCCCCTGGAACACGCCGGGGAAACAAGCTGTCTGCTGATGAACGGTGGTTGAACGAAGAGGGGCCGCCGTCGCCGGCAGCCCCTCTTACCTCGCTCAGGCGCCCTGCGGAGCCGGGTCCCCGAAGCCACCGCCGCCGCGCGGGCGCCGCGTGCTCGGGATCGAGGAACCCGCCACCGGCAGGCCGGGGCGGCGGTTCGAAGGGTCTTCTCGGCCGATATCCTCGCCGGCGATCGCCTTCTTCGATTCCTCGCCGGTCAGCGTCTCGAACTCGAGCAGAGCGCCGGCCAGACGGTGGAGCTCGTCGATATTGTCGGTGAGCACCTTCCTCGCAGTGGCTTCCGCTTCCTCGATCAGGCGGCGCACTTCGCTGTCGATCAGCCGCGCCGTCTCCTCCGAAACGCTCTGGCTGCGGGCAACCGAGTGGCCGAGGAACACTTCTTCCTGGTTGTCGCGGTAGCGCAGCCAGCCGAGCTTCTCCGACATGCCATATTCCATCACCATCGCGCGGGCCATGTCGGTGGCCTGCTGGATGTCGTTGGACGCGCCGGTGTTGAGTTCGTCCTCGCCGTAGATCAGCTGCTCGGCGATACGGCCGCCGAAGCAGAGCGCGAGCCGCGCCTTCATCTGCTTCATCGACATCGAATAACGGTCGCGCTCCGGCAGGTTCCAGGTCACGCCAAGCGCACGGCCGCGCGGGATGATCGTCACCTTGTGCAGCGGATCGCAGCCAGGCACGTGCAGCGACACCAAAGCGTGGCCCGCCTCGTGGTATGCCGTCGCCTTCTTCTCGTCCTCGGTCATCACCATGGACTTCCTCTCGGCGCCCATCATGACCTTGTCCTTGGCAAGCTCGAACTCGCTCATCGCGACCAGCCGCTTGCCCTTGCGCGCGGCAAGCAAGGCCGCCTCGTTGACCAGGTTCGCGAGATCGGCGCCCGAGAAGCCCGGCGTGCCGCGCGCGATCGTGCGCGGATCGACGTCAGGCGCCAGCGGCACCTTCTTCATGTGCACCGCCAGGATCTTCTCGCGGCCTTCGATATCCGGGCGGGCAACAACCACCTGCCGGTCGAACCGGCCCGGGCGAAGCAGCGCAGGATCGAGCACGTCGGGCCGGTTGGTCGCGGCGATGATGATGATGCCTTCATTGGCCTCGAAGCCGTCCATCTCGACGAGGAGCTGGTTCAGCGTCTGCTCGCGCTCGTCATTGCCGTTGCCGAGGCCGGCGCCGCGATGCCGCCCGACCGCGTCGATTTCGTCGATGAAGACGATGCACGGCGCGTTCTTCTTCGCCTGTTCGAACATGTCGCGGACGCGAGAAGCGCCGACGCCGACGAACATTTCAACGAAGTCGGAACCTGAAATGGTGAAGAAGGGCACGTTGGCTTCACCCGCAATGGCGCGGGCGAGAAGGGTCTTGCCGGTGCCGGGCGAGCCGACCAGCAAAGCACCCTTCGGAATCTTGCCGCCAAGCCGCGCGAACTTCGTGGGATCCTTGAGGAAATCGACGATCTCCTGCAGTTCCTCGCGCGCCTCGTCGATGCCGGCAACGTCGTCGAAGGTGACGCGCCCGCTCTTTTCCGTCAGCAGCTTTGCCTTGGACTTGCCGAAGCCCATCGCGCCCGAACCGGCATTCTTCTGCATCTGGCGCATCACGAAGAAGGCAATGCCGAGGATCAGCAGGAACGGCAGCGACTGAACAAGGATGTAGGTCCAAACGCTGGTCTGCGCCTCAGGCTCTCCGCGGAAGGCGATGCCCTTTTCGCGCAGGCGGGTGGTCAGTTCGGGATCGGGGATGGCGTTGGTGCGGAAGGCCTCGCCGTTGGACAATTTACCGGTGATGGTCTCGCGGCCGATCGCCACTTCCTTGACCGAGCCCTCCTCGATCCGGTTGAGGAATTCGGAATAGGCCACCGCCTGGCCCGACGCCGCGCGTCCGCCGCCGTCGACCAGCTGCACGAACAGGATCAGCGCGAGGAGGATGCCCGCCCAGATGAACAGCGACTTCATCCACGGATTGGGCGCCCCGCCGCCGGAACTCGGATCCTTGTCGGGGGTCGGCGTGCGGTTATCGGCCATAAACAATCCCAGGTAAGTGGTACTTGCATGAGCGCCCGCTTCCGAGCGGGCCCATGAAGGCGCCACAATAATGCGTCTGTCCCTTAAATAGGACTTCAGGCTGCCTTGGCAATGTCGCCCGCCGCAGGTGAATGGCGGGTTAGCGGGCGCTCGCGCTTCAGCGCAGCGTCACCCGCACCACGTTGCCGCGGTCGGAGGTGATGGTGCGGGTGCGGCCGCGCTCGAAACGCTGGGTGTAAGGCCAGCATTCGCGGTAGCTCGCGCCCCAGGTGAAGCAGAGGCGACGGCGCTCCAGCGCCCAGCGGCCGGCGGTTTCGCGCTCGTTGAAGCGGGCGGTGACGCGGCCGTCGTTGGCGAAGCGCAAGGTGGTGGTCTGGCCGTTGGCGGCGACCACGCTCATCTGCCGTCCGACGAATTCGGGAGCGGGCGGCCCCCGGTCCGCTGCGCGGTCGCCGCCTGGGATCACTGAGCAGGCGCCGAGCAGCAAGGCAGCGGCGAGTGGCGGGGCGAAGCGAAAGGACGCGCGAAACATAAGCTCTCCGGATGTTGCAGCGCCGTGATGAACGCGGCAGCCCCGCGAGAGTTCACCGGAGCTCAGCCGGCGGGCAGCTCGGTCGCATAACGGTATGCGTTCCGGGACCAGCCTAAGCGGCGAAAGAAGTCGGGTGCGGCGGCGAGTTCTATTTCGGCCAGTGCCTCTACGCGGGTGCAGCCGAGGTCGGCGAGGCGGGCGGCGGCTTCTTCAACAAGGGCGCGGCCGAGGCCGCGGCGGCGGTGGGCGGGATCGACGTGGAGAAAGGTGAGGCGGCCGAGCGGGGCGGCTTCGTGAACCAGCGGTATGGCGTGAAAGGCGCAGAGGCCGAGGATCGCGCCGCCTTCGTCGGCGACGAGCGGCGGGGTGCCGGCCTTGCGCAAGGCGGCGATGCGGGCGGCGAGGGGCTCGCCTGCTTCGTCGCCGATCAGCGCGGCGAGGGCGTCGGCGTCGGCGGGGCGGGCTTCGCGGATCTTGAGGATCGGGCGGGGAGCGGGCGGGGGAGGCGGTGGCGGTGGCGGAGGAGGAGGAGGAGGAGGGGGCGCTGGCCGCTCCTCTTGGTCGACCACCCGCAGCTTGGCGGCCGGGCGAGGAGCAGGGGCGCGCGCTTTTGCCTTCGCTTTTGCGCTCGTTTTGGCGACGGGGGTGCGTTCGTCATTGGCGGGGGAGGCGCCCGCGGCGGCGGCGGCGAGGCTGCTTTTCCAGTCGGAAACGGCGCCTTTGCGCAGGAACGCCTCGATTTCGTCGGGCGTGGCGGTGAGCAGGCCGCCTGCGCCGAAGCCGAACACCTCGCGGTCGGACCCGCCGTCCTTGAGGCCGTAGCGCCCGTAGTCGCCGCTGCCCGGCGTGCGCTTGCGCGACTTGACCAGCTTGCAGCCGCGATTGGCCGCCATCTCCTTCAGCATCCGGTCGCGATCGGCGTCGGTCATCGAAAAGCTAACGAGCGGCGGCGTGGTTGGTGGCGGAGGCTTTAGGGTAGCAAGAGGCGGCGCGACGGGCACACACAAAAAAAAGGCCGGCGGCGGGAGAGGATTCCG
>DASVUO010000262.1:0-7940 GCA_036386995.1 Allosphingosinicella sp.
CTTTCACCCGGGCCTTTTCATTTGCCTGTGGCGCTTCAGCCTAGAACTTCACCTCAGCGGCGACGGTGAAGGAACGGCCGCGCGGATCGGCGACGCGTGGCTCCCACGAGCTGCCGGCGCCGGTGTTGCTGTCATAGGTGATCGCGAACGGCGGATCGCGATCGAACAGGTTGCGCACCCCGCCGGTGATCTTGAAGTTGGGCGAGAGGCCCGTGTAGCTCATCGACAGGTTGTAGATGATGTAGTTGTTCACCCGAGGATTGTAGTCCGGCCGGGTGGCGCTCGCCGGAAGGGCGAAGTTCTTGTAGCCGTTGCGGAAAATCTGCGTCAGCGAGATGCTGAAATCGTCCGCCGTGTAGGCGATAAACGCATTGTGCTTCCACTTCAGGCCAAGGTCGCCGGTGAAGGTGAACAGGCCGATCAGGCTCGGGCCGTAGGGTGCGGACGGCAGGAACTTCTCCCGCTTCTTGAGCAAGCGGGTGCCGTCCAGGCCGGCGGTGAAACGGCCGCCCAGCGCATCGATGGCGCCGCGCAGAGTCACTTCCAGACCCTCGGTGCGGCGCGATCCTATGTTGTCGGCGCGCAGATCAAGCTCGGTGATGACGCCGTTGGTGCGGGTCACCCGACCGGGGAAGAAGCTCTGGTTGTTGAGCAGCTGATCGATCGTCAGGGAGCCGATCGTGTCGTCGACCGCGATGTTCCAATAATCTACCGAGGCGCTGAAGTTGCGGTTCGGCTGGAACACGATGCCGCCGCTGAACTGCTTCGACGTTTCCGGCCCAAGCTGGAGATTGCCGCCGGTGAGTGTGTCCGGCGTGATCGCCGCGCAGCCCGGAGTGACGTTGACCACGCCGCCCGGAGGGCAGGTGGTGGGGTCGGTCCGCGAGTTGCCGGGGTTGGGCGAGATGGTGGTGCCGTTGAAGATCTGGTTGAAGGTCGGAACGCGGAAGCCGGTGTTGTAGGAGCCGCGGAACATCAGCCAGTCGAACGGCTGGAACTTGGCGGTGACCTTCGGATTCACCGTGGTGCCGAAGCCGGTATAATCGTCCGCGCGGCCGGCGACGCTGATTTCGAACTGTTCAAAGATCGGGATCAGAAGCTCGCCGTAGATCGCCTTTACGTTGCGGCTCTTCTCCGTCAGCGCGTTCACATTGTCGAAGGCCGCGTTGAAGATGTCGGGAGTTCCGAGCACCGCGGCCGGCGAGCCGTTGAAGCCGTAGGTTTCGCGGCGATAGTCGACGCCGGCGGCCATCTGCACCGCGCCGCCGGGCAGGTCGAACAGCGGCCCGGAAATGGACGCGTCGAACTGCTTCACTTCATATTTGCCGCCGTAAAGAACGGTGCCTTCGGCGGAGACGGCGGCAAGGCCGGCAAGCGCTTCGGGCGTCTGCGTGACGGAGAACGGGTTCAGGATGCCGCTGTTGAACAGGCCGACAATGCCCGGCGCGGTTGCGCCCGGGGCGGTCGGCGCGCGCGGATCGGGACCGCCCGAGAATGCGCCGGGGACGCCGGAGGCGGCGGCCGCCGCCGCGCTCGGGAAGACGCCGCGGAAGTGGTAGCCGCTGCCGAGTACCGACGAGGATTCGCTGCGCGCATAGGAACCGCCGACACGGTAGTCGAAGCCGCCGAACAGCGGACCGTCGGCACCGAGCGCGGCGCGGAAGGTCTTGGTGTTGGTCTCATATTCGCGCACCCCGCAGGCGATGCAGCGGTAGCGGAAGGTGATCGGCTTGCCGTAATTGGCGGCAATCGCAGGGAACTGCGCCCGGATCGCGTTGTATACCTGGTTGTAGGTCGCGGCGGTGATCGGGTTGAGCGGGTAGGCAATCGGCAGCGTCGTGTTGTTCGCCGTGTACTGGTTTTCGGAGAAGCGCTTCGACGAGTCGGCGTCCGATCCGGTGACTTCGGCGAACAGCTCGTGCTCGCCGAGCCGCATGGTGCCGCGGCCGTAATAGGTCAGCGTTTGAATGGGCTGCTGCAGGGTCGCGGCGCGGCCCGTGTCGTAGGCGCAGGCATAGCGCGCGCCCGGGATGTTCCAGAGCTGCTCGTCATAAGCAAAGCTGCCCGGCGCGGATTCGCAGCCCGCGCCGCCCGGAAGGTCGAGGATGTTGATGCCGCCATCTGCGCGGATCGTGGTGCCGGGAAAGACCAGGCCGGGAAGCAACGTGGAGTTGGTGCCCGTCCCGCCGAGCAGCGTACCCGTCTGGGTGATGCCGACCCCAGCCGCAGTCGGGTTGATCGGGAAAGCGGTCGCGATCGGGGTGCCGCGGGTATCGGCGGACAGGCCGCGATTCGGCTGGTTGGTGTTCACGAAGTCGCGGTCGCGGCCGTAGAGGACGCCGTTCCAGCTCTTGCTCACCGACCCCATGATGTTGAAGCCGTTCTTGTTGAGGTCGCCATAGCCGGCCGTCGCCGACAGGCGGTAGATCGGGCTGTCGCCAAGTTCGGTGATGTCGGTAAACGCGCTCAGGGAGACGCCCTGGAAATCCTTGCGGGTGATGAAGTTGATCACGCCGCCGATCGCGTCGGTGCCGTAAATGGCGGAGGCCCCGTCCTTCAGCACTTCAATGCGGTCGATCGCCGCGAACGGGATCTGGTTCACGTCCACGGCGGAGCCGGTCAGGCCGTGCGCGGCGACGCGGCGGCCGTTGAGCAGGACGAGGGTGGAGGAGCTGCCCTGGCCACGCAGGTTGGCGGCGGAAAGGCCGTTGGTGCCGCGTTGCGCGCCCGAGGTCACGTCGCTGTTGGAGGCAAGGTTGTCGGCGCCGCTGCCGTTGGTGCTGAGGTACATGATCAGCTGTTCGGGGCTGTTGATGCCGTTGCGGCTGACTTCGGCGTTGGTGATGATCTGAAGCGGCAGCGCGCTCTTGTTCGGATCCTGGCGGATGCGCGAACCCGTGACCACGATCGCTTCGCCCACCGGCTCCTGGCTGGTGATGTTCGAATCGGACGCGGGCGTTTCGGCGCCGGTCGGCGTTGCCGCTTCCTGGGTCGCTTCCTCGTCGGGAAGCGTGGTGGTTTGGGCCATTGCGGGCGACGCAAGGCCGATGGCCAAGGCGGCAAAAGCCGTGCCCGAAACCAGACAGGATTTCAGAGCGCGCGAATCAAGCATCGGTTGGTCCCCCAGAAATGTCATCCCGTTCCCCCGGGAACGTGCGCCATGCGTAACAGGAATGTCAAAGAGCGCCAGAGCTTCTTGCAAGGCGGGAGGAGCCCGGCTAACGGCGCCGGCGAACGGTTGCGCCGCTGCAACACCTTGATCGCGCTTGGCTTTGTTGGCGCCGCCGATTCTATCCCCGATATCCTACTTATCCACAGGCGGTTTGCGCTTGTCCGACTCGGCACTGCCTGCGAACAGGTGGGTGTGGCCGGAAACGCGGCGGACCGGAAACGGACCGAGAAGCGAACCAGCCGCTGCCACCGCGGCGATGCAGTTACGGATGTTCGCAAGAACGGAAAGAACGGCAAGAAGCGGCCGGCAAGGATGTTGAAGGAAGAAGCGCGAAGCACGGAACGAAGGCGAAAGCCGGAAGATCGAGCCGAACCCACTTTCCTCAAATGTCCGACGCAGGACCGGACGGCTTCGGGCGAAAGGGAATGCGGCGGGACCCGGAGCTTCGGCAAAGGGAAGCGCATCAGCGGAGACTGCTCCAGGCCCTCGGGCCAGTAGCGGAGGAAGCGACGGAACCGACCGAAGCCGTAAGGCTTCGGCCGGAACCGGTCCGAAAGCTGGAAGGCATGCTTCGGCGGCTGGATGTGGACGGAAGAATAGGGGCCGGTGGCAACACCGGCCCCTATTTGCGTCTAGGCGAGGGTGCCCAGCGGCTCAGGCCGCTCCGTGGACCCCGGCGATACCCAGCGCGGCAAGCCCCATCCACACCGCCATCGCGATCATCATCAGATTCTCGGTGAGGGAGACAAAGCCCAGGGGCACGTTGCTTCCGCCGCCGACGCAGGCGCATTTCAGCGAGCGCTTGTCGATGTAGACCGCCTTGAACACCGAAACCGCGCCGACTGTACCGATGAAGAGGGCCAGCGGGACCGACAGCCAGGTCAGTACGCCCGCGATCATCAGCACCCCGGCAAGCCCTTCCGCGAACGGGTAGAGATAGCCGTAGGGCACCCAGCGCCTGGCAAGCAGATCGTAGTTCAGGAACATGGTCGCGAAGCTTTCGATGTTCTGGAGCTTCAAAAGCGCGAGCACCACCATCGAGAAGCCGATGAACCATACGACCGCGCGCACGGTGAAAGCGTCGCCGCTCACTGCGTAGCTCGCCGCCATCGCCGTCAGCGCCGTCATCGCGAACAGGGCAATCACCGGCCGGTAGCTTGGCACCGAGGCGTCGGCGACGCGCTTGCCGAGGAAGCGCCGCAGATCGTCATAGCCCCCGATCCGTTCGCCGCCGATGAACACCTGCGGCGTGGTCGCTACTCCATGCTCGGCCTTGAAGGCGTCGACCTGCGCGCGCGTGGTGAGGTGATGGTCCTCCACCGGGTAGCCGGACCGCCGAAGCAAGTCCGCCGCCTTCAGCCCGTAAGGGCAAATGTGGCCCGGCATCACCATCCGGTGCAGCACCGCCGTCTTCGTGCCCGCTCCACTTGCTTCAACCGACATTTCGCAGCTCCTTGTGTTCGTGCCGCTGCCTATATAGGTTCCGTACCATGGTACAGAGTCAAGAGCCGCATTCGCTAACCATCGGCCGCCTCGCTTCGGCGGGCGGCGTAGGGGTTGAGACGATCCGCTTCTACCAGCGCAAGGGGCTGCTCGGCACGCCAGGGCGCGACGGCGGCATCCGACGCTATGGTGGCGAGGACCTGCGCCGCCTGCGCTTCATCCGGCAGGCGCAGACCGCCGGCTTCACCCTGGCGCAGATCGCGGAGCTTCTGGAACTCGACTCAGGGGAAGACCGCGCCCGGGTGCGCGCGCTAGCGGCCAGCCGCATCGAGGCGCTGGACCGCCAGATCGCCGAACTGCAGCAGGCCCGCAATGCGCTCGAGCATCTCGCCAGCGAATGCGGCAAGGGCGATGCAGGCCCCTGCCCTATTTTGAAGTCGTTCGGGGTCTAAACGGGCGCTTGGTCGGGCCGTTGATGGTGCTGGCTGGCACGCCGATCGCGCTTCAGCTCCGGGTGAGGCCGAGGCCTTTCTCCACGTCCGCCCGGTTCTCCTGCGCGTGACGCTCCTCGAAGCCGCTCGATGCGCCTGCCGTCTGCCAGGGGCGAGGCAGGACGTTGAGCGACAGCAAGGCGGCGGTGACGGCGAAGCTGATCAAGGCGGGCTTCATGGCGGATGCTCCTCTAATGAAGCTCTTCTGGGCGCCGCCTGTCACCGCCCGATGTCGCGGCGGCGGCCTTTATGTTTCAATTGTTGCAGCGGTCAGCGCGCGCGGCCGAGGTTCAGCTGGTCGAGCAGCTTCTGCTCCCACTCGCGCGGTTCCGGCGGCGCGAGGCTGCGGCTGAAGCGGCGCTCGGCGCCGATGCCTTCGATCGCCAACATCGCGGTGATCAGGATGGTGAGGACCAGCAGCCAGGCCATAAGTGTTCCTTTCGCTCCAACTCAGGCGAGCAAAGCGGCGGCGGGGGCTTCCAGCTGCAGCTGGAGCACCAGCAGCAACAGGGTGATGGCGGCGATACCGGCCTGGGCAACTTCAAGACGAAGGGGGTTCATTCGCTTTCTCCTTGAGGGGAGCGAATAAGCGCCGGATGCTGCCCCCCCATGTCGCGGCCCGGGCAAGTTGGTTTCAATTGTTTCGGCGGGAGCGTGGGCAGTCTTATGTGCAAGAGGTCGTAATTCCCCTCCCCCCACCCCATATAGAAGTCATCACCCGGCTCCCCCCCAAGCGAGCGCCTTGTGACTGGAAGTCCTGTACTTCCGCTCGGCGACGCAGCAAGGATGCCTCTATGACCCCAATCACCTCCTCCAAAACCGGGCTCGACCGGCTCGTTCAGCGCGGGCGCCAGGCGCAGGATACGGCGCTGGGCTGCCACGGCCTTGCTGCCGCCGATCTCCTTCGCGCCGGCAAGGTGGACACGGCCATGGGCCGCGCGAAGTTCGAACATAGCGCCGCCGCCTGGCAGGCGCGCGGGGATATGCTTCAGCGCCTCGACCTCAGCCAGGCCGTCCGCCTCCAAGCGGCCGCCGCGTGAGGACCTTCCCAATTCTGCTCGCCGCCCTCGCCGCCGCCGGCTGTTCGCAGGCGGAGCCTCCCAAGGCGCCGCCCGGCGCAATGGAAAGCTTCGCCGTTCGGCAAAATGACCAGGATGCGGCTGACGAGACCGCCCGCATTGACGCGGCGCGGGCGCGCGAGACGCAGCGCGCCGCCGACGCCCGGCAGACAAAGAATGCCGACGACGACATCGCCCGCTTCGCAGCCGCCGAAAAAGCGATGGAATCCAACGCCGAACCCGCCGCCGCGAAGTGACAAAGCCGCTCCTGGCCCTTTACTTCGCGGGCCTCTTCTCCTAGATAGCCACCCACACCCCATCGTATCGGAACAGGACATGCCGTCGCGCAGCGTGTTCAAAGCATTGATCGGCCGGGGTTTTCAGACGCTGAAGCTGCGGTCTCCCACAATGGAGACTCGCGGCTTTTTGCGTCTTTGAACGCGCCTGCACGATGCGGATTGGGCTTCCAAGCCCCTGCCGCATGGCTCCCCGGACCAGATTTCCGGGCACAGATACCAGGCCCTCCTAGGCCGCAGACGAAGGCGACACGAACCACATGGCGACCACCGCTCCCAAGGCTCCGGCAAAGAAGTCGGACCCGGCCCGTTCCACGGCCTCCAAGCGCATCCGCAAGATTTTCGGCAACATCCACGAAGTGTCGGAAATGCCGAACCTTATCGAGGTTCAGCGCGAAAGCTATGAACAGTTCCTGCGCTCGCGTCCGCAGGACGGCTATGTGTCGGGCCTCGAAAAGACCCTGCGTTCGGTGTTCCCGATCCGCGACTTCGCCGGCACCGCCGAGCTTGATTTCGTCAATTACGAGCTGGAAGAGCCGAAATACGACATCGAGGAATGCCGCCAGCGCGGCATGACCTACGCCGCCCCGATGCGCGTCACCCTTCGGCTGATCGTGTTCGAGGTCGATCCCGATACGGAAACCCGCTCGGTGCTCGATATCAAGGAGCAGGACGTCTACATGGGCGACATGCCGCTGATGACCCTGAACGGCACGTTCGTGGTCAACGGCACGGAGCGCGTGATCGTTTCCCAGATGCACCGCTCGCCGGGCGTCCTTTTCGACCATGACCGCGGCAAGACCCACGCGTCGGGCAAGTATCTGTTCGCCGCCCGCGTTATTCCGTATCGCGGCTCGTGGCTCGATTTCGAATTCGACGCCAAGGACATCGTCAACGTCCGCATCGACCGCAAGCGCAAGCTGCCGGTGACGGCGCTGCTGCACGCGCTCGACATGAACTCGGAAGAGATCCTCAACACCTTCTACGACCGCGTCACCTTTGTGCGTGGCAAGAACGGCTGGCAGATCCCCTACGTGTCCGAAAACTGGCGCGGCCAGAAGCCCATGTTCGACATCGTCAACGGCGAAACCGGTGAAGTGGCGTTCGGCGCCGGCACCAAGATCACCCCGCGCGCCGCCAACAAGGCGGCCAAGGACGGCCTCACCCAGCTCGTCATCCCGACCGAGGAAATCTTCGGCCGCTATTCGGCTTACGACCTCATCAACGAGAAGACGGGCGAGATCTACATCGAGGCCGGTGACGAAGTGTCGCCGGAGAACCTTGAAAAGCTCGACAAGGCCGGCATTGACCGCATCGAGCTGCTCGACATCGACCACGTCTCGACCGGCGCCTGGATGCGCAACACGCTGAAGGCCGACAAGTCGGAAGACCGCGATAGCGCGCTTGCCGATATCTACCGAGTGATGCGCCCGGGTGAGCCGCCGACGAAGGAAACCGCCGAAAGCCTGTTCGCCGGCCT
>DASVUO010000263.1:0-3829 GCA_036386995.1 Allosphingosinicella sp.
TGAAGAACGAAACCAACAAGGTCGCCGAGCGCGTCCAGGCCGCTTTCGGCGACGTCAACGAGCGCGCCAAGACCGCCATGGAGCGCAACACGCGCTTCGCCGAAGAACTGACCGAGCTCGGCCGCGGCAACGTGGAAGCGCTCGTCGCCTCGACCAAGATCGTCGCCAAGGGCCTCGAAACCGTCGGCCAGGACGTTGCCGAATTCGGCCGCAAGAGCTTTGAAGGCGCCTCCGCGGCGCTCAAGGGCTTTGCCGACGTCAAGTCGCCCGCCGATTTCTTCCGCCTGCAGACCGAGTTCGTCCGCGGCCAGTTCGACAGCGCCGTCGCCGAGACCTCGAAACTCAGCGAAAAGATGATCAAGCTCGCCGGCGAAGTCGCCGAGCCGATGACCAACCGCGCCACCGTCGCGGCTGAGCGCGTCCGCAGCGCCGTCGCCCTCTAAGCGACTGCCTGCTAAAGATTTGGGCGGCTTCCCTGATACGGGGAGGCCGCCCTTTTCGTATTTGGGGGATGGGGCCGCCTGGCCTATGGCGATGAAGGAGCAGGCGCGGCGAACCTCTTGCCCCGGGCTCCCGCGACACGATATTCAGAAACCGAACATGTTCAGCACCGACGATACCATCACCGCCGCCGACGAGCGCAAGGGAGACGACGAAGGCACCGGCCTCGGCGTCGCCACCCGCACGCGCACCCGCACCAAGACGCCCTCGCCCTACAAGGTGCTGATGCTGAACGACGATTACACGCCGATGGAATTCGTCGTCCTCTGCCTCCAGCGCTTCTTCAAGATGGGCATCGAGGATGCGACCCGCGTCATGCTCCAGGTCCACCAGCGCGGCGTCGGCGTTTGCGGCGTCTTCACCTACGAAGTCGCCGAAACCAAGGTCAGCCAGGTCATCGACTTCGCCCGGGAAAACCAGCACCCCCTCCAATGCACGCTGGAAAAGGCCTGAGCGCCCGGGCCGCGCCCACCGCTTGCGCGGCCACCCGAAAACCGTAAGAACCACGCATGGATCGCATCATCATTCGCGGCGGAAAGCCGCTCAACGGCCGCATCCCCATTTCCGGGGCAAAGAACGCTGCGCTCACCCTTTTGCCCTGCGCGCTGCTCACCGATGAGCCGCTGACGCTTCGCAACCTGCCGCGCCTCGCCGACGTCGACAGCTTCGGCCACCTCCTCAACCAGCTCGGCATCTCGACCACTGTCGAAGGGGCCAAGGCGGACGAGTTCGGCCGGGTGATGACGCTGCGCGCGTCCAACATCGGCTCCACCGTCGCGCCCTACGACATCGTCCGCAAGATGCGCGCCTCGATCCTGGTGCTCGGCCCGCTCGTCGCCCGCGCTGGCCAGGCCACCGTCTCCCTGCCAGGCGGCTGCGCGATCGGCATGCGGCCGGTGGATCTGCATCTGAAGGCGCTGGAGGCCTTGGGCGCGGAGATCGAGATCGCGTCGGGCTACGTCAAAGCCACCGCGCCCGGCGGCCGGCTTCGGGGCGGCACGATCAACTTCCCCTTCGTCTCCGTCGGCGCGACTGAGAATGCGCTGATGGCCGCGGTCCTGGCCGAAGGCACCACCATTATCGAGAACGCCGCCCGTGAGCCGGAGATTACCGATCTCGCCCAATGCCTGATCGCGATGGGCGCCCAGATCGAGGGGCTGCGTACCGACACGCTCACCATTCACGGCAAGGACCGCCTGCACGGCGCGACCTACGCGGTGATGGCCGACCGCATCGAGGCGGGCAGCTACGCCTGCGCGGCGGCCATCACCGGCGGGTCGTTGGAACTGCTCGGCGCGCGCAGGGAAACGATGCCCGGCATCCTCTCCGGCCTCAGCGACGCGGGGCTGCTCGTGGAAGACACGCGCGACGGGGTGAAGGTCACCGCCAACGGCCCGCTCAAGCCCTTGTCGATCTCCACCGCCCCCTACCCCGCTTTCCCGACCGACATGCAGGCGCAGTTCATGGCCATGCTTGCGCTTGCCGAAGGGACCAGCCTGCTCACCGAGACGATCTTCGAAAACCGCTACATGCACGTACCGGAGCTCAACCGCATGGGCGCCGACATTGAAGTGCGTGGCCGCTCGGCGGTAGTGCGCGGCGTCAAGGGTCTGACGGGCGCGCCCGTCATGGCCACTGACCTCCGCGCCTCGATGAGCCTCGTCCTCGCCGGCCTCGCCGCAGAAGGCGAAACGCAGGTCCACCGCGTCTACCACCTAGACCGCGGCTACGAGCGGCTTGAGGAGAAGCTCCAGGCGGTGGGTGCGGATATCGAGCGGGCAAGCGACGGCTGAGGCGTATAGCCCCTCCCCTTCAAGGGAGGGGTTGGGGGAGGGGCATATAAGCTTGGCTCCCACTTTCGAAAGTTGGTGCAGGGGACAGTCCCCTCCCCTGAAGGGGAGGGGCTTTTAGGCCAGGACTTCCACAGTGTGGATCAGCAGGCCCACCAGCCCGCCGACGATGGTGCCGTTGATCCGGATATACTGAAGATCCCGCCCGACCGCATTCTCAAGCCGCCCCGTAATCGTCCGCGCATCCCAGCCGCGCACCGTTTCCGAAACCAGCTTTACGATGCCGCCGCCATAGGTCTTGGCAACCCCCACCACCGCCCGCCGCGCAAAGGCGTTCAGCGCGCGGTTGAGGCGCGGGTCGCCCTGGATGCTTTCGCCGAGCTGCTTCAGCGCTTCGCCGAACTTGCCGGCCAGCGCTGCGTCGGGATCGCGGGCGGCTCGGAGCAGCGCATTGCGGCTATTCTCCCACAGCCCGCCGACCCAATCCGCCACCGCCTTGTTGGCGATGACCTCGTTCTTCCAGGCTTCCACCTTCGCTTGCGTCTCCGCATCGAACTGCAGGTCCCAGGCGAGCTTGGCGAGGCCTTCCTCCGCCTTGGCGCGGAGCGGGTGGTCGGGGTCGATCGCCATGTCGATGGTGAGCTTGCGAAGCCCGTCCATGATCGCATCGGCGAGCTTGGCGTCGAGGCCAGCAAGCCGCATCACCCATCCGGCCTTCTGGTGCACCATGGTCCGCACCATCTCTTCATTGGCGTCGAGCGTCCGCCCCGCCCAGGTCACCATCGCGTCGAGCAAGGGCACGTGCCGCTCCTCGGTGATCGCCGCTTCCAGCGATTTGCCGAGCAGGGGTGCCACTTCCATGCTCCTGAGCCGCGAGGAGACGGCGCTCTTCACCATGCCGCCCAGCCGTTCCTCGTCCAGCGATTCAAGCAGGCTTGCGAACATCCGAGACGCGCCCTCACGCAGCCGCCCTTCCGGCGCCGGATTGGCGAGGAAGCGGCCGATCGCCCCCGCAACGTCAACGCTGCGCATCCGCCGCGCCACCACCGATGGGATCAGGAAATTGTCGCGCAGGAAAGAGGCAAGCGTTTCGCCGATGCGGTCCTTGTTGCGCGGGATGATCGCGGTGTGCGGGATCGGCAGGCCGAGCGGGTGGCGGAACAAGGCGGTAACCGCGAACCAGTCGGCCAGCCCGCCCACCATTGCCGCTTCGGCAAAGGCGCGAACGAAGCCCCAGGCGGGGTGGATGTCGTCGAAGCGGCTGCTCACCGCAAATACGACCACCATCGCCAGCAGCATGCCGGTGGCGATCAGCCGCATCTGGCGGACGCCGGATGCGCTTGGGCTGGTACGGGGAGGGGCGGGCCGGTTAACGGGGTTCATGCCCCTGTCAAATGGACCGCCGCCCGTTTGGTTCACTCGGCCGGCTGTGGCGCGTGCGGCGCCGGGCCGTGATCGCCCACCCCCTTGTAGGTGATGATCCGCCGGAACTTGGGAGCAAGCCACCGCTCGAAGCTGTCAGCCAGGCTGAACGAAGC
>DASVUO010000264.1:0-3436 GCA_036386995.1 Allosphingosinicella sp.
TACCGGGTGCAGGACAATTATGTCGCGCAGTGGGGCAATGGCGACGCCAAGGTGGCGCTGCCGGCGGGCGTGGTCGCCAAGCCGCCCGCAGAGTATCACCGCGCGCTTGAGGGCCTCAACGTCCGCGCACTCGGCTTCCCCGACAGCTATGCGCCGATGGTCGGTCATGCGGACAGCTGGCCGGTCGGCTACGACCCGGAGGAAGGGCGCGCCTGGCTCACCCATTGCTACGGCGCCGTCGGCGTCGGCCGCGATCTGGCGCCGGACACCGGCACCGGCGGCGAGTTGTACGCGGTGATAGGCCACGCGCCGCGCCACCTCGACCTTAACATCGCGGTGATCGGCCGGGTGGTCGAGGGGATGGCTTTGCTCTCCGCCCGCCCGCGCGGAACGGAGGCCTTGGGCTTCTACAAGGATCCGGCGCAGAATATCGGCATCGCCAAGGTGCGGCTGGCGAGCGACATGCCGGCGGCGGAGCGGCCAGCGTTCGAGGTGCTGCGCTCCGACAGCCTGTCGTTCAGCCAGTACATCACCGGCCGCGCCAACAGGGGCGGGGAGTTCTTCAACCGGCCGGCCGGCGGCGTCGACCTGTGCAACGCGGCGGTGCCGGTGCGGCGGAAGGCCGGCTGAGCCGGACAAGAAAAGAGCGGCGGCGCCGGGGCGCCTGCCGCTCTTGTTCTAGGTCCAGCGTGCCTGGTCAGGCCGCGTAGGCATGCTCCGCGCTCATCGGCCGGCGGATGGTGCGAACGATCTGGCCGCCCGCGATCATCGGCGCGTTTTCGAGCGGAAGCGCGGTGGCGCAGAAAGCGCATTCGGCCATGGAGCGGCCGATATACCAGTGCGTCCGTCCGCAGCCGGGGCAATAATTGGCTTCATGTTCGCGGTACACGATGTGGTAACCGCGGGTTTCGGCCTTGGGGACAATACACCCGCCACGATCTTCAAGGATACTGGCCATACCTCGGCTCCTTTTTCACTCACTTGCCGGGCTCAACGACCAATGACTCGTAGAAGTTTCATGGCGTTAGGATGAACGAAGCCGCTGCGGGTCCGGTCTCCCTCTCCCGATTCAGCGGAAAAAGCGCAGTTTTCTGCGGCGGTGAGCCGTTATGATGATGCGACGAAGCGAGTTTAAACGTCACGAAAAATTTTCAAAGGGTGCCGTTTTGGCTCACCTTTGGGGCCGAAGCTTAGGCTCGGCTCGCGGCGAGGGCTTCGGCCAGGCTGTCGCGAATGGCGCGCAATTCCTCGGCGGGGAGGTGTGCTGAAGCGGAAGGCGCCGCTGTCGGAGCGGGCGCGGGGGAGCCCGCCGGAGGTGCTTCGTCGGCCGGAGCTTCGGCCGCGCGGCCGTCGAGGAGCTGCTGGACGCCGCGGATCGTGTAGCCGTCCTGGCTGAGGAGACGGTGGATCCGCTGCACCAGCGATACGTCGGTCGGGCGGTAGTAACGGCGGTTGCCGGCGCGCTGCAGCGGTTTCAATTGGGGGAAGCGGGTTTCCCAATAGCGCAGAATATGCTGCGGCACGCCAAGCTCGGCGGCAAGCTCGCCGATCGTCCTGAACGCCTGTTCGCTCTTGCGAGTCGGCTCTGGCATGGCCGGCGGCCTCAGAGCGCCTTGGCGATCCGCTCGCGCATGATCTGACTGGCGCGGAAGGTGAGCACGCGGCGCGGCGCGATCGGCACTTCAACGCCCGTCTTCGGGTTGCGGCCGACGCGTTCGCCCTTGTCGCGCAGGATGAAGCTTCCGAAGCCGGAAATCTTCACATTCTGACCGTCCGAAAGGGCTGCGCACATGTGAAACAGGATGCGCTCGACAATGCCGGCCGAATCGGCGCGCGACAATCCGATCTCGCGGTGAATGACGTCGGCGAGATCGGCGCGCGTCAACGTGCCCACCTCCGAACGCCTCATAACTCCTGCATCAGCCATGTTTTTTCTCCCTCCCCCAGAGAAATCCAAGCAAAGGCATAAACCAGCTTCGGGGTATGTGCAAACCGTGCTTGCGGCAGGGCGCCCTTAGTAACGGGCGACCGCCGCCCCCCACGTGAAGCCGCCGCCCATCGCTTCCAGGACGATGAGATCGCCCTTCTTGATCCGCCCGTCCTTGACCGCGACGTCGAGCGCCAGCGGAACGGAGGCGGCGGAGGTGTTGGCGTGCTGATCGACGGTGACGATCACCCGCTGGGGATCGAGGCCGAGCTTCTTGGCGGTGGCGTCGAGGATGCGCTTGTTGGCCTGGTGCGGCACCACCCAGTCGACGTCGGACGGCTGGTGGCCGGAGGCGACCAGCACCTCCTTCAGCACATCGTGAAGGTTGGTGACCGCGTGGCGGAACACTTCCTTGCCCTTCATCCTGAGCTTGCCGATCGTGCCGGTGGTGGACACGCCGCCGTCCACGAACAGCAGATCGTTGTGGCGGCCGTCGGCGTGGAGCTTGGTGGCGAGGATGCCGATGTCCTCCCCCTCCTGCGCCTGGAGAAGCAGCGCGCCGGCACCGTCGCCGAACAGAACGCAGGTTGCGCGGTCCTCCCAGTCGAGGATGCGGCTGAAGGTCTCGGAGCCGATGACGAGCGCGTAATCGGCCATGCCGCCCTTCAGCATATTGTCGGCGACGGAGAGGGCGTAGAGGAAGCCGGTGCAGACGGCGGCGACGTCGAAGGCGATGCAATCGTCGATGCCGAGCGCGGTTTGGACGCGGGTGGCGCTTGCCGGAAAGGTCTGGTCGGGAGTCGCGGTGGCGAGCACGATCAGGCCCACCTTGTCCGCCGGCACGCCCGCGGCGGCGAGCGCCTTGCCGGCCGCTTCGGTGGCGAGGGTGGCGGTGGTTTCGCCGTCGCCGGCGATGTGGCGCGCCTCGATGCCGGTGCGCTCGACGATCCACTCATGGGTGGTGTCGACCCGCTCGGCTAACTCGGCGTTGGTGACGCGGTTGTTCGGAAGCGCCGAACCGGTGCCGACGATTACGGACCGGCGGGTCACTGCGCCTTCGCCTTTGCCTTTGCCTGGGACTGGGCGTGCTGGGCAGGGATACGCTCAAGATCTTCGATGATCTTGCGGGTAAGGTCCTGGCGAACCATGCGCGCCGCGACGCGGATGGCGTTGGCGACGCCCTTTTCGTTGGCGCTGCCGTGGCTTTTCACCACCAGGCCGTTCAGCCCGAGGAAGACGGCGCCATTGTGGTTGTTGGGGTCGAGGTGGTGCTTCAAAAGCTCCGTCGCCGGCCGGGAGATCAGGAAGCCGATCTTTGAGCGGATCGAGCTGGTGAAGGCGCGGCGGAGGAGATCGGTGACGAAGCGGGCGGTGCCCTCCAGCGACTTCAAGGCAATGTTGCCGGAGAAGCCGTCGGTGACCACCACGTCGACGTCGCCCCGCGAAATCTTGTCGCCTTCGATGAAGCCTTCGAAGCGCATGCCGAGATAATCGGCCTCGCGAAGCACG
>DASVUO010000265.1:0-19148 GCA_036386995.1 Allosphingosinicella sp.
ATATTCGCCGTGCGGGTCGACCATGACGATGTGGCCTTCAGGGGCCATGTCGCAGATCCGGTGCATGATCAGCGCCGCCGACGTCGACTTGCCGGTGCCGGTGGAGCCCAGAAGGGCGAAATGCTTGCCGAGCAGAGCGTCGATATAGAGCGCGCCGCGCACGTCCTTGGTCGGGTAGACGGTGCCGATTTCGATATGCGCGCGCTCGTCGGCGGCGAACATCTGCTTCATGTCTTCGCCCGAGACCGGGAACACCCGCGCGCCCGGAGTCGGGTAGCCGGTGATTCCGCGGCGGAAGTTGACCAGCCGGCCACTTTGCGGATGCTCCTCGCCCTCACCGAGGAAATCGATGTCCGCGAGCACGGTACCCGCTTCGCCTTCGTGCATGCGAAGCCCCCGCACGTTGGCGAGCAGCCAGCGCGAGCCGACCTCGATCTTGACGTGCCCGCCGACCTGGCCGGACAGCGCAATGGAGGGATCCTCCGCCTTGCCGAGTTCCGCCAGCCGCCCCGATTCCAGATCAAGCTTCGCGCCGCCGCCGGAGATTTCGATCACCCGCCCGATCGAGCTTTGCCGAACGATCGGCCGCACCACCGGCCGGATGGTGGGTGCATTGTCCTCGGCTTCATCGGCGACTGGGAAAGTGTTGAAGTGGATCATGTCCGTCATGGCGGCACGCGGGCTCCGGCTGTTTCGTCAGGGCCTTGTAGCGCGCACCGGTAAACAACTGCTTTGCGCAGCCTTAGCCGCGGCGGAACACCAGGCTCGCCCCCCAGCCGAGCAGCAGCGACAAGGAAACGGCGACGAGGCCGTAGGCGAACGCCCACCGATCGGCGGTGTCGGCGACGAAGCGCTCGAAGCCCAGTTTCTCGATGTGGATTTCACGCACCGCGCCGGCGAGCACCCGCCCGTCCTGGATCAGGAAGGTTTCGGCCGTATAGTCGCCGATCGGCACCTTGGCGGGGATGGAGACGCGGGCGCGGTAGAGGACGCCCTCGGTAATCTCCACCCCGTGGGGATGCTCGAAATAGAGCTGCTGGCGCTGCATCAGGTCGATCAGCCCCGCCTCGAAGCGGCGCTGCACCTCCGGCGCGGAGCCGCTGCCGGGCGAGAGCTGCAGGTTCTGCAGGCCAAGCTCGTAAATCGCCGCCGTCCGCTCGTCGACCAGCTTGGCGAGCGGCTTCGACGAGGCAACGGCGTAGAAGGAAGGCGCGGAGCGAAAGCGTGCGGCTTCCACGTTCATCCAGATGCCCGCTACCTTCTGCTTCTCGCGCACCACCAGCGGCTGCACCGGCCCCTTCACCACCACCGCGATTTCAGCATTTTTCGACGGCGCCCGCCCGCCGGGGTAGAGGATCGCGCCGAACAGAAGCAGCTCCGCGCCGGTGAAGGTGTAGCGGATCTCGATCTTGTTCTGCGACACGTCCGGCACCAGCCGCGGCTTCGCCTGGCCCAGCAGCATGGGCGCCGCCAAGGCAAGCACGAGCGCGGCGAGGCGCTTCACAGCACCTGCACCGTGTAGATTTCCTCCGGCTGCCAGGCGAGGCCGACCGCCATCCGCGCCGCGACGAGCAGGATGATGATGGCGAGGAACATGCGCAGCAGCTCCGGCTTCGCTTTCTGCGCAAGCCGGGCCCCAAATTGCGCGCCGATCACTGAGCCGAGCAGCAGGAGGCCCGCGAGCACGATGTCGACCGACTTGGTGGTGGTGGCGTGGACCAGCGTCGTCGCTGCGGTGACGAACAGGATCTGGAGAAGCGACGTGCCGACCACCACCTGCGCCGACATGCCGAGGATGTAGATCATCGCCGGCACTACGATAAAGCCGCCGCCGACGCCCAGCAGAACGGTGAGCATGCCGGCCAGCAGGCCGAGCAGCAGCGGCGCGAGCGGTGAGATGTAGAGGCCGGATTGGTAGAAGCGCCAGCGGAACGGAAGCGAGGCGATCAGCGGATTGTGCCGCCGCGCCTTTTTCGCCTCCGCGCCCGGCTTCGGCTTGAGGAGACCGAGCGACGTCGCCGATTCGCGCGCCATCAGCCCGCCGATCGAGCCGAGCAGCACCACGTAAAGAATGGCGATCGCCGTATCGATTTGCCCGGCCTGCTGGAGCAGACGGAAGAGAAAGCCGCCGATCAGTGCTCCGGCCAGGCCGCCGGCGATCACCACCGCCCCCATCCGGTAGTCGACGCCCTTGCGGCGGCGGTGGGCGAGGACGCCGGACACGCTGGTTCCGGTGATCTGGGTCGTCGCCGACGCCACCGCGACTGCCGGCGGGATGCCGTAGAAGATCAGGATCGGCGTGGTCAGAAAGCCGCCGCCGACGCCCACCATCCCGGTCAGCAGACCCACCACGCCGCCAAGCGCGATGATCACCAGCGCGTTGACGGAGATACCGGCGATGGGAAGGTAGATGTCCACTCCGGCGACCCTAGCGGCTCCGGCAGGGGCGCGGAAGCCGCCGCCGTTTCAGCCGAAAAGCGAATCGCCTCGCCTCCCAAACCCCAGCCGGGGTTGCATCGCCGCCGCCCGGCACCCAATGTCCGAAACGGTGCTGAGGCAATATGAACTTTTGGAAAAAGTAAGGGGCTACGATCCCGACGCCGACGAGGCGATGATCAACCGCGCCTACGTTTTTTCCATGAAGGCGCACGGCAGCCAGAAGCGCGCGTCCGGCGACCCTTATTACAGCCATCCGATCGAAGTGGCCGGCATCCTCACCGATCTCCACCTCGACGACGAGACCATTGTTACCGCAATCCTCCACGATACGATCGAGGATACGGTGGCGACGCAGGAGGAGATCGAGCGCCTGTTCGGCGCCAGCGTGGCGCGGCTGGTCGACGGCGTCACCAAGCTTTCGAAGATCGAGGCGCAGTCGGAAAGCCAGCGCGCGGCCGAGAACCTTCGCAAGTTCCTGCTTGCCATGTCCGGCGACATCCGGGTGCTGCTGGTCAAGCTCGCTGACCGGCTGCACAACATGCGCACGCTCCACTTCATCGCCAATCCGGAGAAGCGCAAGCGCATCGCCCGTGAGACGATGGACATCTACGCGCCGCTTGCCGAGCGGATCGGAATGTACGAATTCATGACCGAGATGCAGACGCTCGCCTTCAAGGAGATCGAGCCGGATGCCTTCGCCTCCATTTCCCGCCGGCTGGAACAGCTGCACGGCAAGGAAGGTGACCTGATCGAGCGGATCGCCCGCGGCCTCAAGGCGCATCTCGAGGCGCATGGCGTCGATGCTGAAGTGCAGGGGCGCGAGAAGCATCCATATTCGATCTGGCGCAAAATGGCCGAGCGCCATGTCAGCTTCGAGCAATTGTCGGACGTCATGGCGTTCCGCGCGGTCGTCGGCAGCCACGAGGAATGTTACCGCACGCTTGGCCTTATCCACCGGCGCTGGCCGATGGTCCCGGGGCGGTTCAAGGACTTCATCTCGACGCCCAAGCGCAACGGCTATCAGTCGCTGCACACCACCGTAATTCACGACGAGCAGATGCGGATCGAAATTCAGATCCGTACGGAAGAGATGCATGCCAAAGCCGAGCATGGCCTGGCTGCCCATTGGGCGTACAAGGAAGGCCACGCCGCCGCCGAAGCGCAGCATCCGTGGATCGACGACCTGCTCGAAATCCTCGACCACGCCGCCTCGGCGGAGGAGCTGCTCGAACATACCCGGATGGCGATGTACCAGGACCGGATCTTCGCCTTCACCCCGAAGGGCGAGCTGATCCAGCTCCCCAAGGGCGCAACTCCGGTGGATTTTGCTTACGCGGTACACACCGATCTCGGCGACCAGACGGTTGGCGCGAAGATCAATGGCAGGGTGATGCCGCTCCGGACGCCGCTCGAAAATGGCGACCAGGTCGAAATCCTCGTCTCCAAGGCGCAGACGCCGCAGCCCGGCTGGCTGAGCTTCATCGCCACCGGCAAGGCGCGCGCGAAAATCCGCCGCTTTGTGAAGTCAAAGGAGCGCGAGGAGACGATCGCGCTTGGCCGCAAGATTTTCGACGAGATCGTTCAGCGCCTGCCCGCCCCGCTCGGCTGGGAAGCGATCGCCGAAGCGCTGAAGCGCCTCCACCTCCACGACGACGACACGTTGATGGAGGCGATTGCGCTGAAGCGGATCAGCGACGCTGCCCTGATGGAAGCGCTGATGCCCGGCTCCACCGGCTCGGCCGGCGTGAAGCCGCCGCCGCAGCGGACCGCCATTTCGATCAAGGGCCTGACGCCCGGCGTCGCCTTCCAGCTCGCCTCCTGCTGTCACCCGATTCCCGGCGACCGCATCGTCGGCCTGCGCCGCGAGGGCGAAGATTTGGAAGTGCACATGATCGGATGCGAAAGCCTCGCCAGCGGCATCGACGCCGACTGGGTGGACCTCGCCTGGGGCGACGAATCGGACGGCGGCGCGACGCGGCTTTGCGTCGTGATCCGCAACGAGCCGGGCAGCCTTGCCGTGGTCGCAGGCATCCTCGGCAGCCACGGCGCCAACATCGTTTCCATGGACCAGGCTAGCCGGGACGGCAGCTTCCACACCTTCCACCTCGACATCGAAGTGCACGACGTTCAGCATCTGATGCGCATCCTCGCCGCCTTGCGCGCCACCGAAGTGGTCGCAAGCGCCGAGCGGCTTTAGGGAGAGAACGGGCATGATCGACCGCCGCACGATGCTGGCCCTAACAGCCGGCGCGGCCGCTGCGCCGCTTTTCGCGCGCCATGCGCTCGCTCAGGCGAACACGATCACGATGTGGCGCGACCCGGGCTGCGGCTGTTGCACCGAATGGGCGAACCGTATCGAAGCGGCGTTCGGCGCAAAGGTCAGCGTGGTGAACAGCCCCAACATGGGGGCGGTGAAGGCGGCGCGCGGGGTGCCGGACGATCTACGCTCCTGCCACACCGCCATGGTGCGCGGCGTGGTGGTGGAAGGCCATGTCCCGCCCGCCGACATCAAGCGCCTGCTCGCCGCGCGCCCGAAGGGGATCACCGGCCTCGCAGTCCCGGGCATGCCCGCGGGAAGTCCGGGCATGGACGTCGGCCACAATCAAAAACAGCCCTACCAGGTAATCGCCTTCGGTCCCGGCGGCCGCCGCCTCGTGTTTGCAAGGCACGGTTGAGGTGACCGACACGCCGGCATCGATGACCTACGGCGACTACCTTTCGCTGGGCGACCTCCTCTCGGCGCAACACCCGGTCTCCGAGCATCATGACGAGCTTTTGTTCGTCATCATCCACCAAACCAAGGAGCTCTGGCTCAAGCAGGCGATCCACGAGCTCCAGCTGGCGCGGGAGCAGATTCGCCGCGACGAACTGGTGCCGGTGCACAAGGGGCTGTCCCGCGTCACGCGGATCCAGGCGGTGATGACGCTCTCCTGGGACGTGCTGGCGACGATGACGCCCGCCGATTATTCGAGCTTCCGCGACGTGCTCGGGTCCTCGTCCGGCTTTCAGTCGGCGCAGTTCCGGCAGTTCGAATATCTGCTCGGCCTGAAGGACGGCGGGCACCTGCGCTTCCAGGAGGAAGGTTCGGTCCCCTATGGTGCTTTGATGGAGGCGCTCCACCGGCCGAGTTTGTGGGACGAAGCCAATGCCGCCCTTGCGCGCGCCGGCTTCGCGCTCCCGGCGGAAGCGCTGGAGCGGGACTGGAGCGAAACCTATCAGCCGCTCGAGGAAGTCGCCGAAGCTTGGGCGGAAGTGTACCGCCAGCCGGCGCGCTGGTGGCCGCTCTACCAGCTTGCCGAGAAGCTGGTCGACATAGACGACATGCTCGCCACCTGGCGGCATAAGCATGTGGTGACGGTGGAGCGGATCATCGGGCTGAAGCGCGGGACCGGCGGCACGGCGGGCGTTGCGTATCTTCAGTCGACTTTGGCCAAGCGGGCGTTCCCCGAGCTCTGGTCGCTTCGCACCCAGCTGTAAGCAGTCGCTACCTTGCGCCAGCGCGAATCGCGGCGATCTCCTCGCGAGCGATCTTCTCGCGCGCGCCGCGGCTCGGGTGGCTCCGGAAGACCTGCGGGAACCAGTCGTACTTGCCGAGGTAGCGGTCCCAGAACGGAATTGCCGAATCGAGGTTGTACCCCGCCGCCGCCATCAGCCGCAGGCCGAGCCGGTCGGCGGCTTCCTCCCGCCGCCAGATGGCATTCGGCTTTATGCCGAGACCGGCGAGCAGCCCTTCCTCGTCCCGCACGCCTTCGTGGCCGAGGATCGAGTGCGACAGTTCGTGGCCAATCACCACGGCAAGCTCATCGTCGTTGCGGACGTAGCCCAGCATGGCCGTGGTCATCACCACGTAGCCGCGCAGGGAGAAGGCGTTCATCTGGGTGGAACGGGCCAACCTAATTCGGCCGATGCAGCCGGGCTCCGAACCGAGCGTCAGCGCCAGCTCAGCGCCGCCGCGAAGCACCGTCAGGCGTGCAGGCCCACTCTTCAGGGCCTCCTCCAGCATGGCTTCGCTCGCTTCGAGCATCGGCCGCCACACCTTCCGCTTCGGCTCGGCGGCGATTGCCTTGGCTGAGGGGAATGCGCGGCCGTTCACCGCCAGCAGCGTGTCGCCGACCAGGAGTCCCGCTTTGGCGGCTGGCGTATCGGGGAGAACCGTCAGAATGCCCGGACCACGGTCAAGCCCGTAGCGCGACACCATCAGCGCCCGGTCTTTCAGCTCATATTCCGCGAGGTGGTGAAACAGCAGGCCTGTGAGCGGGTAAGGCTCCCGGCACAAAGGCGCGCCTTGCCGCGCAAGCCGGTAAGCGACCGCGCCCACCTGGGCATCGTCGCGGCGCAAGGTCGATGGAAAGCTCGCCGATTCGGCAGCGGCCGTCGCCGCTTGGCCACCGGCCGGCGGGGCAAAGCCGAGGAGCAGCACTGCGGCTGCAAGAGGGCGAAGCTTGTGAACCACGCGCGCTCTCCTACCAGGCCAATCCTGAACGGCAGACACAGAGAAGGGCCGGATGGACATAGTCCACCCGGCCTTTATCTGACTCGATTTGAGCAGCAACCCTTACGGGCTGTTGGGCAGATCGTCGTCGTCGCTGTTGGTCGCGGCAAGAATGCCGAGAATGATCGCGACGATTGCGATGAGCGGGATGATGAACCCGCCGCGCAGTTCGTTGCCACCATCAACGCTCTCGGTGGCCGGAGCCACTTCAACGCTCTGAGCGGCGGCCATGGTCGGCGCCGCAACCAGTGCAACCGCGGTGGCCGCAGTAATAAGTCCCTTGAAACCCACGTCAGCTTCTCCCTTCATACTCGAGTCTGATCTTCTCGATTTCCCCGCTTAACTATCCGAGGCGCTTTCGCGTGTCTACCCCGAAATGGTCAGGCCGATCAAATCCGTAAGACCCCGATAACCTTAGGTAAGTTACCGAACTCTGAACCTGAACGCGGTACCACGTTGAAGGTTCACCGCCAAGTCCGCGATATGATCAGCTGTTGCTCCGACGCCACACCCAGGGGCCCCCAGGCCCAGCCATTGCCGGGTTTCGTTTTTTGTTTCAATAGGTTCACCAGGCCGCTGGGAGGGTGAACGTGCTTCGGAACATGGTTGGCAAACGGCTCGCATGGCTGGCGGCGTTGGGCCTTGCGCTGATTGCCGCGCCGGCATCGGCAGCGGTGGAGATGACCGTTTATACCAAGGAACTGAGCGACACCTTTCCCCACACCTTTGTCGTTCTGGAAGGCACGCTTGACCGGAATGGCGCGCGAATCGCCGAGGATTACGGCTTTTCCGCAAAAACCATTAGCCCCGCGATCCTGTGGGGCCGGGTTGGCGGCAAGGTGATCTCCGACCACGAAGGCGGCTACCTCAGGGCGAGCGACAAGCATTTCACCCTGAAGATCAGCGACGAGGATTATGACCGTGTGATGGCAACGGTGGAGCGCTGGCGCACGGCCAAGCAGCCGTCTTATGACCTCGATAAGGCCAATTGCATCCACTTCGTCGCGGAACTGATGGCCGCCGCAGGCCTGGAAGCAGCGCCGCGCAAGGGGCTGATGCGCAAGCCGCGCTCCTTTATCGAGGCGGTTACGGCGGCGAATCGCGAGTGGTTGCTTACCCGGGGCGCCGTGATCCACCGCCTGAAACCGCCCCAGCCCAAGCGCCGCGCGGGTTGACAGGGCGGCGGCTTTTGGCTGTTGCGCGCGGCTGGGGCTGCCGCCCGGCCACCCTCCCCGATCCGCCGTTTCTTATGAAAAGTGAGCCAGAATGAACGCGTCCACGAACGAGCGAATCGTCGTTGTCGGCCTCGGCTATGTCGGCCTCCCGCTCGCCGTCGCGCTTGCCCGCAGCTTTCCCACCACGGGGCTCGATATCGACGCCCGCCGGGTGGAGGAGCTCAAAGCGGGCCTCGACCGCACCAACGAGGTCGATGGCGAAGCGCTGAAGGCTTCCCCGCTGCACCTCACCAGCGACTCGGCGAATTGCGCGGGCGCGAACGTCTACATCGTGACGGTGCCGACGCCGGTGGACAGCGACAACCAGCCTGACTTGAGCCCGGTGATCGGCGCCACCCGCTCGGTCGCCAAGCTGCTCGACCCGGCGAAGAAGGCGATCGTGGTCTACGAAAGCACCGTTTACCCGGGCGTCACCGACGAGATTTGCGGGCCGCTGATCGAGCAGGTTTCCGGCCTGAAGCGGGGCGTCGACTTCTTTCTCGGCTACTCCCCAGAGCGGATCAACCCGGGCGACCGCGAGCATACGGTAGACCGGATCGTGAAGGTGATCGCCGGCGAGAATGACGACGTCACTGAGCGGCTGGCCACCATCTACGGCGCCGTCACCAGCGCCGGCGTGTTCCGCGCCGCCTCGATCAAGGCCGCCGAAGCCGCCAAGGTGATCGAGAACGCGCAGCGCGACATCAATATCGCCTTCATGAACGAGATCACCCGCATCTTCTCCAAGCTCGACATCTCGATCTGGGACGTGCTGGAGGCGGCGGGCACCAAGTGGAACTTCCTCAAGTTCCAGCCCGGCCTGGTCGGCGGCCACTGCATCGGCGTCGACCCGTACTACCTGTCCTACCGCGCACAGCAGCTCGGGCTCCAGCCCAACGTCATCCTCTCCGGCCGGTCGATCAACGACGGCATGGGCGCGTGGGTCGCCGACCAGCTCCACGAAAAGCTCGGTCGCGCCGGCAAGACCTTGATCATGGGCCTCGCCTTCAAGGAAAACGTGCCGGACCTCAGGAACAGCCGGGTGATCGACGTAATTCGCCGCCTCCAGACGCACGGCCACAAGATCACCGTTCACGACCCCCTCGCCGATACGGCCGAAGCGCAGCACGAATATGGCGTCGATCTCTCGGCCGATGCGTTGGCCGGCCAGTACGATCTGGTCGTGGTTGCCGTGCCGCACGAATCCTATGCGACTTTGTCGGACGATCAGCTGTCAGGCATGGTCGCGGAAGGAGGCCTGTTCGCCGACCTCAAGAACCTCTACGCGCGCCGCCCGCTTGCCGGGGTGAACCGCTGGACGCTGTAGCCTGGCTTGCCGCGCGGGATCCTAGATCCCGTGATAGGCCTTGTACCACTCCACGAAGCGAGGGATTCCCTCGCTGATCGAGGTGGTCGGCTGGAAACCCAGGTCGTTCTGGATCGCGCTGATGTCGGCGAACGTGTCGCGCACGTCGCCCGGCTGCATCGCCAGCAGGCGCTTTTCCGCGGGGCGCCCGCAGGCCTGCTCGATCAGCGCGATCATCTGGGTGAGCTCTTCCGAGCGGTGGTTTCCGATATTGTAGAGGCGGTGCGGGCCCTTTGAGCCGCCCGCCTTGGGCAGACCGTCGTCCGGCGCGGGCATGTCCAGCGCGGCGACGATGCCGGTGACGATGTCGTCGATATAGGTGAAGTCGCGGCGCATATTGCCTTCGCCGAAGACGTCGATCGGCGTTCCTTCCAGGATCGCCTTGGTGAAGATCCACATCGCCATGTCCGGCCGGCCCCACGGCCCGTAGACGGTGAAGAAGCGAAGCCCGGTGAGCGGCAGGCGGTAGAGATGTGCATAGGTTTCGCTAATCAGCTCGTCCGCTTTCTTGGTGGCGGCGTAGAGCGACAGCGGCTGATCGACCCGGTCCTCGACCCGGAACGGCAAAGTTTCGTTGCCGCCATAAACCGACGAGGACGAGGCGTAGACCATGTTGGCGGTCTTCCGCGCCCGCGCGAGCTCGAGCATGTTCAAGTGCCCGACCAGGTTGGACTGAACGTAAGCGTGCGGGTTCTCGATCGAATAGCGCACCCCGGCCTGGGCGCCGAGGTGAACGATCCGGTCGAACTCCTTGCCCGCCGTGGCGGCGGTCAGCGCCGCGTTATCGGCGAAATCCACCTCGATGAACTCGAAGCCCTCGTGGCGCCGGCGAAGCTCGGCAACTCGGTCGCGCTTGAGCTTGGGATCGTAATAATCGTTGACGTTGTCGAGCCCGATCACCTGCTCGCCGCGCGCCATCAGCCGCTCGCTCACATGGAAGCCGATGAAGCCGGCGGCGCCGGTCACGAGTGTGGTCATGCTATGTTGCCTAGATGGAGGATTTGGTGCCCGCTTATGAAAAGCGGCGACCAAACTCAATCCACGCACGCTAAATCGGCACAGAGCCGCGTGGGGCGGCCCCGGAAACCTAGACTTAGCCTTCCGCTTTCCCCTATTCGGTGCATTGACCGCAGCCGACTTGCAGCCTCGAAGGCCCCCTTCCGCACGTGACCATGCCGCCCGCAAAACTCGCAAGCGCCCGCCGGACGCTTTGGCACCGCGTGCGGTTCCGCCTCGGCGTGGGCATCCTGCTCGCCATCGTCCTGCCCTACGTCCTGCGCATGCAATTCGAAACGGGCGCGGGGGGCACCGAAAGCCTGCGCAATTCGCTGTTCGGAACGCTGATTGCGCTGGTCGCCGGCTATTACGCCTTTCAGCGGGTGTCGCATTATCCGGGCGTACGTTCGTCGTACCACATCCTGCCGAGCTTCGCCGTCGCCTACCTGCTTGCGCTCGCCGTCTTTTTCTTCGCGCGCCTGGAATATAGCCGCCTGCACTTCGTCGGCAGCTTTTTGCTGTGCATTTCCTGGTATTACGTGGTCTACTTCAAGCTGCAGCGGGGCAAGCGGCCGCGCATCGGCGTCGTCCCCGGCGGCCATGTCGAGCATCTCTTCGGCCTTCCCGACATCAATTGGGTGCGGCTTGACGAACACGTCAAGAACCAGCCGTTCGACGTCATCGTGTCCGACCTGCGCGCCGACATCCCCGACGAATGGGAGCGCTTCCTGGCCGACCGCGCCCTTGCCGGAACGCTGGTAATGCACGTCAAGCAGATGGAGGAATCGCTTACCGGGCGGGTGGCGATCGAGCATCTGTCCGAAAACACTCTCGGCTCGCTGATCCCCGGCATCATCTACGCGAAGGTGAAGCGACTGTGGGACCTGATCATCACTTTGATCGCGCTGCCGTTTCTGCTGCCCCCGCTGACCGTGCTCGCAATCCTGATTAAGCTGGACAGCCCCGGCCCGATCTTCTTCCGGCAAGAGCGGATGGGATATCGCGGCCAGGTGTTCCGGATGTACAAATTCCGGTCGATGCGCCACGGACCGGCCGAGACGGATGCCCGCGCCGCCGCGATGACCCGCGACGAGGATGACCGGGTGACCCGGGTCGGCAGGGTGATCCGCCGCTACCGGATCGACGAGCTGCCGCAGATCGTCAACATCTTGAAAGGTGAGATGAGCTGGATCGGCCCCAGGCCCGAAGCCGTGCCGCTGTCGCACTGGTACGAATCCGAGCTGCCCTTCTACCGCTACCGCCACATCGTCCGGCCCGGCATCACCGGGTGGGCGCAGGTCAAGCAGGGCCACGTCGCGGAGGTCGGCGACGTGCTTTGGAAACTCCAATACGATTTCTATTACATCAAGAATTTCAGCTTCTGGCTGGACATCCTGATCATCGCCGGCACCGTGCGCACGATTCTCAGCGGCTACGGCGCGCGCTGATCCTCAGACGCGCGGGTCGCCCCCCGCGTTCAGCTGCGCCACCGCCTCGCTGACCCGCTGGCTTTGCACCAGCGGCATCACCAGAACCGCATCGCCCGTGGCGACGATCGCAAGGTCACTGACGCCGACGGCAACGATCAGCGGCCCTTCCGAGCGGATCAGGCAGCCCGAAGCGGAGATTGCCTGGACATTACCATGAACCGCATTGCCGTCGCCATCGGCGGCGCTGGCGGCATGGAGGGCCTCCCAGCTGCCGAGATCGGACCAGCCCGCGTCCACCGGAACCACCACCACGTTGCGGGCATGCTCCATCACCGCGCGGTCGACCGATTCCGGCCGAACGGCGGCGAAAGCGTCGGCGTCCGGTGCAAGCCGGCCGCTTCCAGCCACCGGCATTGCCGTGCGGACCCCCTCAAGGATGTCGGGCGCGAGGGTGGCCAAAGCCTCGAGAAAGGCGCCCGCCTTGAACAGGAAGATGCCGGCATTCCAGTCGTATCCGCCGGCCGCAAGGAAGGCGAGCGCGGTGGCATTGTCCGGCTTTTCCAAAAAGCGATCGACGTGGAACACGCCCGGCAGGGTTTCCGAGCCCCGGCGGATGTAGCCGAAGCCGGTCTCCGGACGGGTCGGTGCAATGCCGAACGTGGCCAGTGCTCCGTTCAAAGCGGCGGGAATGCCTTTCTCCACCGCCGCCCGAAACCGCTCGGGCTCGGCGATCAGGTGATCGCTCGGCATGACGAGCAGCAGGTCTTCCGAATCGCAGGCAAGCGCCGCAAGCGCGATGGCAGGAGCAGTGTTGCGCCCGAACGGCTCGAGGATCAGGCGCGTGTTTGGGCCGAGCTGCGCCTCAACATCGTCGGCATGGTGCGCCGCGGTGACCACCAAAGGCGGCGCGAAGCGGCTTTGATCGGAGACCCGGTCGGCGGTGAGCTGCAGCATGGTGCGCTCGCCGACCAGCGGCAGCAATTGCTTGGGCCGCGCCTTGCGCGACAGCGGCCAAAGCCGGGTGCCGGAGCCGCCGGAAAGGATCACGGGTACGATCCTTGAGCCGGACGGGGAGTGGTCGCTGTTCAAGACTGATTCCTGCTGCTGAAATGGGTTGGGCGCCTGCACGCGCGTGCGGCGCAGGTCAGGCTGCCTCGAGTGCCGCGGGCCGCAAGTTCTCGTCCGCCCACGCCTGGAACATCAGGATCGCCCACAAAGCCGGCGTCGAGTCGCGCGTGCCCTTGAGGTGCTCCTGCCAGCGGCGGTGCACGATGTCGGCATCGAACCAGCCTTCCGAAGCGATCCTGCGGCGGTCGAGCAGCGCCTCCGTCCACGGGCGAAGCGGCCCGCGGATCCATTCGCCCACCGGAATGCTGAATCCTGCCTTAGGCCGCTCAAACAGAGCGCGCGGTGCTTCGCGGTACAGAAGGCGGCGCAGGATGTGCTTGCCCGTTCCGCCCTTGATTTTGAACTTGAGCGGGATGTGCGCCGCGAACTCGGCGACCCTATGATCCAGAAACGGCACCCGCGTCTCCAGGCTGACGGCCATCGCGGCGCGATCGACTTTGCACAGAATGTCGTCGGGCAGATAGGAGCGGGCGTCGCAATACATCATCCGCACCGCGTCCGGCGCGTCTGAGCCGACGTCGAGATCGAAGCCGCACTGCTCAAGGGGCTCGTCGCCGCCGAGCACCGGCGAGCGCTCCGCCGACCATTCGTCAAGAAAGGTGTTGAAGACGTCCTCCAGGCTGGAGGCGCCGCCCATCGTTCGGAAAGCCTTTTGAACCTTTGTGCCGAATTGCGGCATGCGCTTGGGCCCGGGCATGAGGCCGATCAGCCGGTTCCAGGCTGCCGGCGAAACCCCGCCGAGCCCACGCCCGGCAAGCGCGCGCACAGGCCCCGGCAGCCGCTTCAAATGCCCCCAGGTCCGCGCTGCGCTGACGTAGCGGTTGTACCCGCCGAACAGTTCGTCGCCAGCGTCCCCGGAAAGCGCCACCGTCACCTGTTCGCGCGCAAAGCGGCTGACGAGATGGGTGGGGATTTGCGAGCTGTCGGCGAAAGGCTCGTCATACATGTGCGGAAGCGACGGGATCAGCTCCTGCGCTTCGCCGACGGTGACGTAGCGTTCGTTATGATCTGTGCCGAGATGGTCGGCCACCGCCTTGGCGTGATCCGCTTCGTTGAAGCCCGCTTCGCCGAAGCCGATCGTAAAGGTGCGCACCTTTCGACTCGAATATTTCTGGTAAAGCGCAACGATCGTCGAGGAGTCGATCCCGCCCGACAGAAAGGCGCCGACCGGCACGTCCGCCACTGCCTGGCCGCGGATCGCGTCGGCGAGAACCGCTTCCAGACGCTCCAGCGCTTCGTCCTCGGACGCAACCGGCGTAGCGAGGCCTGCGGCAACGACATCCTTGTAGGACCAGTAGCGCTGGAGGGCGGGCTGGTCCCCTGTGCCCGGCACCGGCGGACCAGATGGCACGGCCTGAAGGCTGCTCGGCGAGCCGCTCAGGATGCAGCCCGGCTCCAGCTTGTAGATGTTCCGGTAGATGGAAAGCGGCGCCGGAATGTAGGTGCGAGACGCGAACAGCCGAAGCGCGCGCCGGTCGACGTCGCCCGAGAAACGGGGGTGCGCGCGGATCGCCTTCAGTTCCGATGCGAACACAAAGTCGCCGCCGGCCCAGCCGTAATAAAGCGGCTTTTCGCCGAACCGGTCGCGGGCGAGGTGCAGCACCCGCTCCTGCCGGTCCCAAAGCGCAAGCGCGAACATGCCGACGCTTTTTTGAAGAGTTTTGGTCAGCCCCCAGAGCGCAATGGCTTCAACCAGGGTTTCGGTATCGGAATGGCCCCGCCAGCCCCCTTCGGGCGCGCCGCCCGCCGCCTCGACTTCACGGCGCAGCGCGGCGTGATTGTAGACCTCCCCATTATAACACAGCACCCAGCGGCCGCCCCGCGAGGCCATCGGCTGGTGCCCCGAGGGGCTGAGATCGACGATTGAAAGGCGCCGGTGGCCGAGGACCACACCGCTTTCCGCGTCCTCCCAGATACCACTGTCGTCGGGCCCGCGATGGGCAATGGCCCCTGTCATTCGCCGCACCACGGCCGGGTCGAAAGGCCCGAAAGCGAGAAGGCCTGCAATTCCACACATTTGGGATATCCGAAGGGCTGATCGGACCGCCTTCTAGGTTGAGCCAGCCTTGATGGCCAGCCCCGCGCCGATCCCTTGCCTCGCGGAACGAGGCCCGCTAAAGCGCCACCTCTCCCGGTCCGGACCGGAACACTCTCTGGTTACCGGATGATGCCGGTCGTCTCTCGGGACGAGCGCCGGCGAGATGACCCTTATCCCCCCTGAGCTTCAAGGACCGATTTTTGTGGCGCACGAACATGTGAGCGTCTGGAGCGCGCTACGGCAGCTGTTCGACTTCATGCCCGCAGGGCGGCGCAAGCAATTCTATTTTGTATTGAGTCTGCTGATGCTCGGCGCGTTTGCCGAACTCCTTGCCATCGGTGCTGTGCTGCCCTTTCTGTCGCTTTTGGCCGATCCCACGAAGATCGAGCGCATCCCGTGGATAATGTCCTTGTTCGAAGCCGCGGGCGCCGATTCCAGGGAGGAGCGGCTCCTTGCCGCCACAATCCTGTTCGGCGCAGCTGCGGTGACGGCCGGGGCCGTCCGGCTCCAGCTTGCATGGTCCAGCCAGAAGTTTGTTTTCGAGCTCGGGCACGACGTGAGCGTGGAGATTCAGCGGCGGATACTAAGCCAGCCTTATTCCTACCATATCAGCCACAACACGAGCGAAATCGTCTCCTCGCTTCAAAAGGTCCACGTCCTCGTTTTCGATGTACTGCTTCAGCTTCTGCAGGCGGCAACGGCAGCGTTCATCTCCGTTTTCATCGTGGTGGCGCTGATCCAAGTGGACCCGTTCACCGCTATCGTATCGGCGATCGCGTTCGGTGCCATGTACGGTTGTGTCAGTGTTTTCACCAAGGGACGGCTTACCACCAACTCCCGGGTCATCGGCACTGCCTATGCGGATCGCGTTCAAATCGTCCAGGAGAGCCTTGGCGGCATTCGTGATGTCATCATTGATGGTTCTGAAGCGATTTATCTGGAAACTTTCAGGCGCGCAGACTTGCGGCTTAGTGTCTCCAAGCGCCAGACTGCCTTCATCGGGGCCGCACCCCGCTTCGTGATCGAAGCGGCGGGGATGGTGCTGATTGCTGCCCTTGCTCTTGTGATGTCGGCCCGGGAAGGAGGCTTTGCCGGAGCCCTCCCAATTCTGGGAGCGTTGGCCCTGGGCGCGCAGCGGCTGCTGCCGATGGTGCAGCAAATCTATTACGGGTGGACGGCACTGGCCGGCAATCGCTCGGTTGTCGGTCAGGTTCTCAGCCTGCTTGAACTCCCCGCGCCTGAACCAAGGTCGGATCCCGTTCCCGTTCTGCCGCTGCCTTTTCAGAACAGCATTGAGGTGCAGGATGTTCGCTTCTTTTATCCTGACCGACAAGAGCCTGCACTTGATCGGATCAAGCTGACCATTCCCCGTGGCGCCCGCATCGCGCTTGTTGGGCGCACGGGCAGCGGCAAAAGCACGCTGGCCGACCTTCTGATGGGCTTGCTTGAGCCTACGGAGGGCCAAGTAACCGTTGACGGCGTGCCGTTAGCGGAGGAGGCTCGCCGCCGGTGGCAGCGCAGCATCGCCCACGTGCCGCAGGCAATCTTTCTCGCGGACTCAACTATCGAGCGTAACATCGCCTTCGGTGTGCGGCCGAAAGATATCGACCGTGAACTTGTTAGAAAGGCAGCGCGGCAGGCGCAGCTTCACGAGTTCATCGCGACCCTTTCGGAAGGCTACGAGACGCCGGTCGGAGAGCGCGGAGTTCGTCTTTCCGGCGGGCAGCGGCAACGCCTCGGCATCGCTCGGGCGATTTACAAGCAAGCACCAGTGCTTGTTCTCGATGAAGCTACCAGCGCACTGGATGATGCAACCGAAGCTTCCGTAATGGAGGCGATGGACGAACTCGGCGCACAGGGGCTCACCATCATCATGATCGCACACCGTCTGTCCACCGTGGCGTCTTGCGATGTTGTCGCTCGCCTGGAAAATGGCCGTATCGTCGCTCTTGGGAGTTACGCTGAGATCGTCGGCGGCATTCCCGCCCACCAACTTGCTGACTAGGGTAAGCTCATGTCCGGTTACAAATCTATCCTCATCACCGGCGGCACCGGGTCGTTCGGCCAGGCTTTCGCCCGCACCATTCTTCAGCGCTTCCCGAGCGTCGAGCGGTTGGTTGTATATTCCCGCGACGAGCTGAAACAGTTCGAAATGGGCCAGCGTTTCTCGTCCGAGGAATTTCCCGGGCTGCGCTACTTCATCGGCGACGTTCGCGACGCCGATCGCCTTCGCCGCGCCATGGAAGGCATCGACGTGGTTATTCACGCCGCCGCTTTGAAGCAGGTGCCGGCCGCCGAATATAATCCGTTCGAGTGCATCAAGACCAACGTTCTTGGCGCTCAGAACGTCATCGAAGCGTGCCTCGACGCCGGCGTTTCGCGCGTTGTTGCGCTTTCCACCGACAAGGCCGCTGCCCCCATCAACCTCTACGGCGCGACCAAGCTCTGTTCGGACAAGTTGTTCACCGCGGCGAACAACATCCGTGGCAGCCGCGACATCCGCTTGTCGGTAGTGCGTTACGGAAACGTCATGGGCAGCCGCGGCTCGGTGATTCCCTTCTTCATGGATCGCCGCAAGACCGGCGTACTGCCGATCACCGACCCCAACATGACCCGCTTCAACATCACGCTCGACGAAGGTGTCGAGATGGTGCTGTGGGCGATGGAGAATGCCTTGGGCGGCGAAATTTTTGTTCCGAAGATCCCCTCCTACCGCATCGGCGATATCGCGGAGGCGATCGCGCCGGAATGCGAGACGCCAGTGATCGGCATCCGGCCGGGCGAAAAGATCCACGAGGAAATGATCACCTCGAGCGACAGCTTCAACACGGTCGACCTCGGCCGTTATTACGCGATCCTGCCGAGCGCCGGCTTCTTCTCCATGGACGATTACATGGCACGGACCGGCGGCACCCCCGTGGAGCCGGGCTTCGCCTATAACAGCGGCAGCAACGAGGATTTCCTCACCGTGGAGGAACTGCGCACCCTGATCCGCGACCACGTGGACGGCAGCTTCAGCGTGGTCGAGGGCACGTCGTGATCCCCTACGGCCGGCAATCGATCAGCGACGAGGACGTTGCCGCCGTTGAGGCGGTGCTTCGGTCCGACTTTCTGACTCAGGGCCCGGCCGTGCCCGCCTTCGAGGCGGCGGTCGCCGGCCATTGCGGCGCGGCGCACGCGATCGCAGTCAACAGCGCCACCAGCGCGCTGCACATCGCCTGCCTCGCGTTGGGCGTCGGGCCGGGCGATCTCGTCTGGACGAGCCCGATCACCTTCGTCGCGAGCGCCAATTGCGCGCTTTATTGCGGCGCCGAGGTCGATTTCGTCGACATCGACGGGCGGACCTTCAACATGTCGGTGGACGCGCTCGACGCGAAGTTGACCGCGGCGGAGGCCGCCGGGCGGCTGCCCAAGGTGGTGATCCCGGTGCATCTCGCCGGCCAGTCCTGCGACATGGCCGCGATCCGCGCCCTTGGCCAGCGCTATGGCTTCCGCATCATCGAGGATGCGTCCCACGCGGTCGGCGCGGAGTACCGGGACGTGCCGGTGGGCCGCTGTACCCACAGTGACATCGCGATCTTCAGCTTCCACCCGGTCAAGATCGTCACCACGGCGGAGGGCGGCATCGCCCTCACCAACGACGGCGAGCTTGCGGGCAAGATGGCGCTGCTAAGAACCCACGGCATCACCCGCAATCCATCCCAAATGGAGGATGAAAGCCACGGCCCCTGGTATTACGAACAGGTCGATCTCGGCTTCAACTACCGAATGACCGACATGCAGGCGGCGCTTGGCTCGAGCCAGATGACCCGCCTGACCGAATTCGTCTCCCGCCGCCGGGAGATTGCCGCTGCCTATAACGACGCGTTCGCGAACGAGCCGCTGGCGGTGCAATGGCAGGAGGCTGACACCGCTTCAAGCTGGCACCTGTACGTGATCCGCCTGCGCGGCGCCGACATGGCGCGACGGGCCGAGGCCTTTGCAGGCCTGCGCGAGCGCGGGCTCGGTGTGAACCTCCACTACATGCCGGTCTACCTGCAGCCTT
>DASVUO010000266.1:0-12090 GCA_036386995.1 Allosphingosinicella sp.
ACGGTGCGGAACGGCGCGCTTGGCCCGGCTTCAACCTCGTGCCGTGGGGGCTCTCGAAGGAATAATAAAGGCACGACCAAGATCAGGCTCACGGCCGCTAGCGCCAAGTGCGTTGCACGCCACGGCGCCATGCCGCCGAACCAGGCCGGAGCCGCCTCGTGCACAAACAGGCCGAACAGCCACCCGGTGAGCGTGAACGCAGCGCCTTGGCCAAGCGACTTGCCGAGCGTGATCAGCAAGAGCCCGCGACCTCGTTCCTCCGGCGCGCACAGATCAGCGGCGAGCGACAAAGCGGCCGTCAGAGCACCCGTCGTTCCAATGCCGGCGAGCATCCGACCGAGGAAAAGCATCGGCACGTTGTCTGCAATGCCCGTGATCGCCGTCCCGAGCGTCCACAACAACGCCAATGCAAGCATCAGCCGCATACGGTTGATGCGATCGACCATGATGCCGATGGGGATGGAGAACAGCACCAAGGGTACCGCCGCGCTTACACCCTGGATGAGCCCGAGCGTGGCGTCACTTAGGCCCATCTCCGCTTTTGCGGCTTCCTGGACGGTGCTGAACGACATCATCATTGTGAAACCGGCTGCCGCAGCAATGGCAATGGCGGCCATCGGCACCAGCGAGCGAGATAGAGACGGGGCGGGTGATTGGGCGACGGTCGCCATGCGAATTCTCCAAAATCTTTGTCGCCGCCGGGGCTGGCCGGCGCGAGCGTTAGAGCGCGAAAATCTTGCCCGGGTTGAACAGATCTTTGGGATCGAGCGCGCGTTTTATCACCCGCATCAGCTCCACTGCTTCGCCAAGTTCTGCCTCAAGCCACTGCTGCTTCCCGAGCCCGATTCCATGTTCGCCTGTGCAGGTGCCGTCCATCGCAAGCGCCCGCTCCACGAGTCGCGTATTGATCTGCTCCACCTGCCGCATCTCGTCCTCCGCGCCCGGATCAATCGAGAACACGACGTGGAAGTTACCGTCGCCCACGTGGCCGAGGATAGTTGCCGGAACAGGGCAAGCTTCAAGGTCCGCCTTGGTCTCGCTGATACATTCGGCAAGCCTGCTGATCGGCACGCAAACGTCTGTTGCCCACCCGATCCCACCTGGCCGTAGTGCCACGGCGGCATAGTAGGCCTCGTGCCGGGCCTTCCACAAACGGGAGCGCTCCTCTGGCAGGTTCGACCAGTTAAACTCGCCGCCGCCATTCGCCGAAGCCAATTCGCCCGTTAGTGCGATCTGCTCGGCAACATGGGCAGGCGAACCGTGGAATTCAAAGAACAAGGTCGTCACTTCAGGATAACCGAGCTTCGAATACAGATTGACCGCCTTCATCTGCATGTCGTCAAGGATCTCGACCCGCGCCAGCGGGATGCCAAGTTGGATCGCCTGCACCACCGTGTCCACGGCACCGCTTAGCGTTTCAAATCCGCAAACTGCCGAGGAGATCTGCTCGGGGATCCCGTGGAGCCGAAGCGTCACCTCGGTGATGATCCCGAGGGTTCCCTCCGACCCGATCATCAATCTCGTGAGATCGTAGCCCGCTGCCGACTTCCTTGCCCGCCGGCTGGTGCGAATGTCCCGCCCGTCCGGCGTGACTACACGTAGGCTCAGGATTGCCTCGCGCATTGTGCCGTAGCGCACTGCATTGGTGCCGGACGCCCTGGTTGCTGCCATCCCGCCAATTGTTGCGTTGGCGCCAGGATCTATCGGGAAGAACAGCCCTTGGTCTCGTAGATGCTCGTTGAGCTGCTCGCGCCGGACACCTGCCTGTACCGTGCAGTCAAGATCCTCCGCGTTGACGGAGACGATCGCGTCCATGTCGCTCAAGTTCAGGCTGACACCACCGCGCACCGCAAGCGTGTTGCCCTCCACAGAAGTGCCTGCGCCGAAAGGGATGAGCGGCACGTCGTAAGCGGTGCAAAGCTTAACCAGCTCCACCACCTCCTCTGTGGAGCGGGCGAAAACAACGGCATCAGGCGGCATGCTAGAGAAGTGCGTTTCACTGCTTCCGTGCTGCAGACACATCGCTTCGCTTACGTGAAGTCGATCGCCGAAAAGCGTTCGAAGATCATCGAGGAAGGTGCCGTTCAAGGGCCTCCGCTCGGCCGGATTTCTAGATGCCTCCATTTCATCAGAACCGCACGCGGGTACGGATGCCGTAGCGCCGCCGGTCACCGATGATGCCGAGATCAGAGGCCGGCAAGAACGGGAGAGCCAGGGCCAGAGTTGTTTGCTCAATGTAGGATTCGAAATAATCTTGGTTGAACAGATTGTTGACGAAGGCCGAGATCTCAAACGCGCCGACACGGTAGGTGACCGAACCGTTCACCAAAAAATATTCTTCCAAGAGAGGTGCACGGGTTTCGCTGATTGATCCTGCAATGCGATTGCCTTTGCCCGTGATGCCACCTGAAAGGGTGAGGTTCCCGTTCCCCAATGGAATAACGTAGTCGCTGTTGAGACTGGCATTCCAATCGGGCTGGAAGGGCAGACGGTCAGAGGCGAGGATGCGACCCGTGACGTTCGTATAAGCCGAAACATCAGTGAGGCGCGCATGCTGAAGCGAGACGCCCCCGGTGATTGTCCAGGCGCTGGTCGGGCGGAAAGTGCCCTCCAACTCCACACCGTAGCTTTCCACATCACCCGTATTGAGATCCACCGTTGCAAAGCCGCCGCCCGGGAGCGCTGCGATGGAATTGAGACCTATCAGGTCTTTGTAATCGTTATAGAACACGGCGCCTGCGAGAGAGATTCGACGATCAACTGAAGTGAATTTCGAACCGAGCTCATAAGTCCACACTTTGTCGCCGCCGTAGGACCGGAACGGCGCCCGGGGGTTGATGTTGAAACCGCCCCCTCGAAAGCCGCGCGCGACCGAAGCGTAGCTCATCAGCCCGCTATTCCAGTGGCGCGTCACGGTTACACGAGGAGACAGTTCCTTGTGGCCGTCCCGCACCTCTGGAACTGCCACAAGCGGCGTCCCTACGAAGCCGCTGGCTCCAGTCAAAGTGCGCTTTTCGCGATCATAGCGCAGGCCTGCCGACACTTCCCACGCATCTGAGGGGCGCCAAAACAGGGTGCCGTAAGCGGCATAGTTGTTCGACCGCTTCTCAGAGACATCGTTGATGTTGAGGCCCGCCGGCACGATGGTCGTTACCCCGTCAGCGCTAAGCACTTCGTGGCTGTAATATACCGCCAGCAGCGACGACAAAGTGGGCGACAGCTCTGTGTCGAAGCGCAATTCTGCCGTGGAGACCTCCGTTCCGTCTACACCGCTCGAGCGGGCGAAATTCACCGCGTTGAAATCAGCGTCGCTATCAGGCGACCGGCTCTTGCGCTCGTCGTAAGCGCCGATGAGGGTCACATCGGTAGACAGGCTGGCGATGGGGAACTGAAGTCGACCGTTCAGGCCGCGATATTCTAGGAACTGGCGGTTGGCGGCATTGAAGTTGACGACGCGGGAATAATCCTTCGGGCCGGTAACCCGAGCGTACGGGGTAGAAGTGCCCTTTACCCAATCGTGATAAGCGTTGACGGTAAGTACCACGTCATCGATTGGTTCGATGCGCAGCGTTCCGCTCACCGTGTCAGTGTTGAGCGGATTTGCATCAATTCCGAGCAGCGGATTACGCAGGAAACCATCCTGTTCGCGATGGGCAACCGCGATGCGCGCTTGCACCCGATCGGCAATTATCGGGCCGCTGATTGAGCCAAACGCCGTCCAAGCATCGTCTGGCCCAGCATAGCTGGCGCCGGCGCGCACCTCGAGCTGATTGGAGGGTTGGCGACTGATGATATTGATGGCGCCGCCCAACGTGTTCTTACCGTATAATGTACCCTGCGGGCCTCGCAGTACCTCGACGCGCTCCACATCAACCAACGGATTCAGCAGGATAGACGTGTTCGGCTGGTAGACACCGTCAAGAAAGATGCCGACGCCAGGTTGAACGGTCTGCACCAGCGTCAAACCCACGCCACGGATCGATACGAAGGCGCGCCCGGCTGCATCGCCGTTGATGTTTAAGCCCGGGGTAAGCGTGGCGATGTCCCGCACGGAAGCAAGGCCTCTTGCCTCAATGACTTCACCGGTGATTGCCGTGGCGGCGACTGGAACGTCCTGGAGGCTCTCCTCGCGCTTACGAGCGGTGACAATGATTTCACCCATGCCGTCTGCTGGCGCCTCGGCGGCCTCTGCAGCCGCAGTGACGGGCGTCTCCGTTGCTTCTTGCGCAAAGGCCGGGGAGGTCGCCAGTGCCGACACAGCACAGCCGAAAGAGAGCAGAGTCAGGTGGCGCATCTAAGTATCCTCATCCTGGAGTCGCCGATTTTCTCGGCTGATGAAGGAACCTATCAGACAGGATACCTATAAGAAAGGTTCTGCCGCTGTGCCGATCGGTGCAAATGGTTCGCCGAACGGGGCAAGCCCGGAAGACGCCAGCGCCAGCGTTCCCATCGGTCCCGCCGAGGGCCCAAGCCTCGGGCGCACAACAAAGGCGCTCACTTTCCCGCGAAGGTTCGCTGCAGCGGCATAGCCTTCAACGCTGCGCTCAAAGGCTTCTCGCACCATGTCCAACAGGGCTGGCTGCCCCTCCATCACCCCACCGCCGATCAAGATGCGCTGCGGTGCTGTCGTGAACAGGAGATTGTGGCACAGGCTGCCAAGCACTGCCGCGACCCCAAGCCAAATCGGGTCGTCTGCCGACACATCGCTTCCCGACCTCCCGGCGCGTGCCGCAATTGCAGGACCGCAGATCAGGCCTTCCACGCAGTCCCCGTGAAAGGCACAAATCCCAGGCCACCGATCCTCGCCTCTCGGCACCCGCATGTGCCCCGCTTCGGAGTGGCCGAGCCCGCATACCGGACGCCGATTGACGATAGAGCCGACGCCGACGCCGGTTCCCACTGTTACGTAAGTCCAGCTCTCCAGGCCTTGCGCGTCGCCCCAGCGTCCTTCCGCAAGGGCTGCCCCGTTGACGTCGGTGTCGATCTTTACCGGCACGTCGAACCCGGCGCCAAGCGGGCGCAAGTCCGTGCCGCTCCAGCCGAGCTTTGGTGTTCCCTCGATGGCGCCGCGCGCTAGGTTCAGGGGCCCGAAGCTGCCTATGCCGAGCGCCGCGAAGCGCCAGCCCTCCAGCACCGCGCGGATCGCGCTCAGCGTCTCCGCCGGCTGCCGCGTCGGAATAACAACCTGCGCGTCCACCTCTCCTGGACCGCGCCCAAGGATGCAAATGCACTTGGTGCCGCCCAGCTCGACGCCCGCCAGCAGCGGGCGCTCACCAGCAGGTATAGCCGCCATCGGCAAGGACGATGCTCCCCGTCATCAGGCTCGCGGCGTCAGAAGCAAGGAAAGCGACAATTGACGCTACCTCTTCCACCTCTCCGAGCCGCCCCATCGGTGTTCCGTCGATCCAGCGCCGGTACATCTCACCGTCACGGTCAGCAAACTGGTTAAGCGGTGTGTTGATATAGGTCGGCGCCACCGCATTCACCCGTACGTGACGCGGCGCCCATTCGGCGGCGAGGCTTCGGGTGAGTTGGTGCACCGCCGCCTTGGACGCATTGTAATAGCTCTGCGGCTGCGGTCGGTTGACGATGAACCCGCTCATTGAGCCCACGTTGACGATACTTCCCCGCCCCCTTTCAAGCATGTGGCGTCCAAAAGCACGCGCGCACCAGAACGTGCCATTCAAGTTGACGTCGATGACATTGCGCCAATGCTCGTCCGCGACATCCTCAGCAGCCGTCTCGCTGCGGGCGATGCCGGCGTTGTTTACGAGAATGTCGAGCGGCCCCAGGCTACCGGCGACGCGCGTCACCGCGTCGGGATCCCTGACGTCGAGCAGCACCGTCTCGCTGCTACCCAGCACACCCAGCGCCTCCGGATCCCGATCGGCTACAATCACCTCGGCGCCAAATTCACGCAGCGCCTCGACGCAAGCAAGTCCGATGCCGCTCGCGCCGCCGGTCACCAAGGCCCTTCGGCCGTCGAGCCGCAATCGTTGAAGATACATCGTCATCCTCTCACGGCAGGAAGGGTGCTGCAGGCATCGGTTCTTCGCGCGCCGCCTCGCCCTTCTCCATGCGGTAAACCAGCCGCGTTTCGCGGTCGAACTCCGGCCAGGGCAAGCGGCCGTCCCTGACAAAGTTTACCCAGATGCTGTGCATTCGGTCCGCCAATTCCTGGGGGGGGGCATTTCCCGCCAGCCCCCGCTCGCCGGTTACGCAGGGGAGAGTGTCGAACACGAATGGCAATTCCATGCCGTGGCATGCGCCTAGCTCACCGCCAAATGCCGGCGAGCGCCAGTCGAACTCGTACATGTGCGTGCGCCCCCGGTGCTCTTCGGCGAAGCGCCGCGCCGGCCAGCGGAAGACAAGGTCGTTTAAGGCATCAGTCAAAACCTGGCCCGGCCGCTTCGCTTTGCTGCCCATGCCATACGCCTTGAGCACCTTGCGCGCCTGCGGCTGCGAGCGGTGGAGCACGTAGGTGGCAAGCCACCGCCCGATCTTCTCGCGAGCGCCGGTCGGCACGAGATAGAGATTCATCTCCTCCGCATTGGTGCCGATCAGCAGGTCCACCTCCTTGCCCGCGCCGTTGCGAAGCGCGGCAAGCGGCTGCTCCGGAAGCACGTCGTCGCCGTGCACCGGCACGAAACGGCTGATGCCGAATACCGGCTCGCGCCCATCTGCGTCGCGGAGGTCTAGCCTGGTCGTGGGCAAGCCGACCTTTTGCACCGCCTCCAACGCATCACCCGGCGAGACGCTGCGGAACCCTCTTTCATCCGGCGTGATCTTGAGCAGCTTGGCGACCTTTCTAACCAGTCGCCGAGCGACTCCAACCTCTCTTGTCATCGCGCCGTGCCCGCTCTGCACAATCGCGCGGCGGAACAGACCCTTTGTAAGCGGCGAAGTCAGCAGATTGGCGATCGCCATTGCGCCGGCGCTCTCACCGGCCAATGTCACATTTTTCGGGTCTCCGCCAAATGCCGCAACATTGTCCCGCACCCACTCAAGCGCTGCGATCTGATCGCGCAGGCCAAGGTTGGTGGGCACGCCTGGGATCGGCAGGAAGCCTTCGACTCCGAGCCGGTAATGAATCGCGATGCAAATCACCCCATCGCGGGCGAACGAGCTGCCGTCCTGCACAGCGGCGTCCTTGCTGCCGATCACGTAACCGCCGCCGTGGATCCACACCATGACCGGCAGCCCCTCACCGTCGCTCGCCGGTCGCCACAGATTGAGCGTGAGGTAATCGTCGCCTTCCTGCCACCCCCCGCCGATGAGAGGAGCGACGTCCAAAGCCGGGAATTCATTGAGGCGGTGGGGAGCAGTTGGCCCAGGTTGAAGAGCTTCCCGCACCCCCTCCCATGCTTGAGGAGCTTGTGGCGCCGCGAACCGTAACGCCCCCACCGGCGGTGCCGCAAAAGGGATGCCGAGGAAGCGCAGAACACCGGATTCTACAAACCCGGCAACTCGCCCGTAACGGGTCGCAGCAGTTGAGAAGCCTTCGCTCATACCTTCACCAGCAGTCATTGAGTCAATGAGCGGCCCTTAGCATGCACACCTGCTCCGATCGGGAATCATGATGTGCCAATCGTAACTTTGGGTTGACCGTATCCGCTCTCCCAGCACCGAACGGGTGCGGTTTCGAGGGAACGAGAATGCCAGCTTTGCAACGACATTCCAGAAAGATGAGCTGCTCGGGCCTGAGCCACATGCGGATCGAATGATGAATTCAGTAGTCACCCGCGCCTTCAACATCGAGGATTTGCAGGCAATCGCCCGCAAGCGCCTACCGTTGCCAATACGCGACTACCTCGAGGGAGGCGCCGACGATGAATGGACGATGGGCCGCAACGGCGCCGTGTTCGCCGAATGGGCTTTAGCGCAAAGAACCTTGGTAGACGTCTCCACCGTCGACACGGCTACTGACCTGCTGGGTTTCCGGTCAACGCTGCCGTTGATGCTGGCCCCAACGGGAATGTCCAAACTCTTCCACGCGTCAGGAGAGATCTCTGTCGCACGCGCAGCGGCCGCAGCAGGAATCCCGTATGGTCTCTCAACAATGGCGACGACCTCGTTGGAGACAATCGCAACGACCGGCGCGATGCGCTATTTTCAATTGTACTTGTTCCGCGACAGGGGCCTCACTGAGGCATTGCTTCAGCGCGCGTCGGCGCATGGATATGGTGCACTCTGCGTCACCACCGACACCAACGTAGCTGGAAACCGCGAGCGCGATTTGCGCAGTGGGATGGTTATGCCCCCTCGCCTTAGCCTCGGTAGTCTGTTCAGCTTCGCCACCCATCCACGTTGGTCGCTGGGTGCGCTCCGTCAGCGCTCGTTTCAACTCGCCAATATCGTGCAGCACGTTGGAGAAATCCAATCAGGTGGGACCAGCGTCATCAGTTATGTGAACAGCCAGTTTGATAGGTCCGCTAGCTGGAAAGACCTGGAGTGGCTGCGCTCGCGATGGGGTGGAAAACTCGTCATCAAAGGCGCGATGTTGCCGGAGGACTGCAGGCTTGCAGCAGAATACGGCGTTGATGCGATTATGGTGTCGAACCATGGCGGCCGGCAGCTCGATGGCACTGGGGCACCGCTCGACTACCTGCCGGCCATCCGCGACCGCATCGGAGATCGAACAGAATTGATCGTCGACGGCGGCGTTCGGCGCGGAACCCACGTCCTGAAAGCCATCGCGCTCGGCGCGAACGGCTGTTCAATCGGGCGGCCCTATTTGTACGGTTTGGCGGCGGCGGGTGAAACCGGGGTGTCTCGCGTCCTCACTATCTTCAAAGAAGAAATAGAGCGAGGCATGGCGCTGATGGGCCGGACCCGCATCTCAGACATCTCCGCCGCAGATATAACTCACCTCTCCGAATTCCGTGCGAAACCGGTGGCTCGGAGCCTCCAAGGTTGAGAGCAAGGTCTGCTTTCGAGAAGCAGCTAGGGGCCGCTGAACCGCTGCATGTGGCGCCAAGCGGACGCAAGGTGCTTGCTCCACAACGCGTGGTCAAAGCCGGCAGAAAGCTCTGGGACTTGGAAAACCAAAATTTTTTATCGGGCGAAAGCTGCCATAGTCGCGCCCGATGCCACTCCGGCTACGTCGAAAAGGGTGATACCCTTCCAGGCGCCAACCGAAACCGGCATTGCTACCGCGGCTCCAGGCGTTTCAAATTTTGAAGGAGCGCGCATCACCCCACAGCATACGCGCCTGCTCCCTACCTTCAGGGACGCATCAGCAGCTCAGCAACCTCCACCCCCAGCGCCGCACTCAAACGATCCAGGTTATCGAGCGAGATGTTGACCTCACCACGCTCTACGGCGCCAACGTAGGTGCGGTGGACGCCCGCTCGATCGGCAAGCTCCTCCTGGCTTATGTCGACAGCCTTGCGCCGTGCCCGAACGTTGTTGCCGAACACGCACCGCAACGGGGAAGGAGGAGCTTCAGCCACCGGCTGAACGTCACTCCGAAGATGCTACAGCCTTTACCTAGCATCTTGCACCGGCCGTGCTCCGCGGCATCCCCTGCCCCAGGCAGCTTACCCTGAAAGAGAGCTGAAGCTCCGTATGCAAATCGACTACATCTTGACCACCTTCTCCCCTGCCATGTTCGGTGAGAAGGCGACTGCGTATGTTCGCGTGATCCACCACGATGAGGCCATGACCTTAGTCAATGAGAGCAGCCGGGTTGTTGCAACGCGCGTCAGCCACGAGAAGCTCGCGCGGCACCAGTTCCCGCAGGTGAGCTCGGACACTCAAAGGTATGTCGTGCTGCAGCCGGGTAAGGTAGCCATTCACCTTCACTACCGTGGGCCGCAGGTGAGCGAGTCTGGTGAGTTGCCAAATGGAGGTGCCGTCTCGCTCTACCTCATCGAGGTTGAGGAGTATGACGAGCCCGAGGTTTGAAGTCGCGGTCCTCGCGGTGAAGAAGCGACTAGTCCGGCGCGGTACGCGCTACGGACGGCCTCGACCTGCCGCCTGTACGGACGGCCTGCTGCTGGTGAGCTGCTTCTCCATGGCGGCAGTTCATGGGCCAACTTCCGCGCCGATCGACATCATGTCCTAGATATGGACGCCGCTGCCGGTTTCCAATTGCGCTCGGCGCCGCCAAGTAGCCGAGGCGGCACTAAGCCGCCTTTTTTGGAGAAAAGAATTGGAGCCTGAAAACGGCAACTGGGATGAACTGTACGATCAGACGCAGCCCACAAGCCGACTGTCTGGTACAGACAAATTGCAGACCTATTCCGCTCAAGCAGAAAATCCACAGCATCGAAGATAACCCTAACGCCGCCCCTACTCGCTCGTACGGATTACCTCGAACGCGAGCGCACGACAGCAAACTCAAGAAGAGGAGAATAGCTGATTTCAGTGCCTCAGCGGACGACGCCGAACGGCAGCGGAAGGGTGATGGCGGAGAGGGTGGGATTCGAACCCACGGTACCCGTAAAGGCACAACGGTTTTCGAGACCGTCCCAATCGACCACTCTGGCACCTCTCCGCGGGAGATAGGCGAAGCGCCGCAAGGGTGCGGGCCGGTCGACAGGCGGGGCGCTTAAACCAAGCTTTTCGCCTTGCCAAGCCTGCACCCGGCGCTTTGCTTGCCTTTGCCGCGCAATTTCCTACATCGCCTTCATGGACATCGGCACTCTTCCCGGCAGCGAAACGCCCCTCGCCCCCGTCATCAGCCACGCCCGTTTCGCGATCGGCGACGTGGTGCGCCACCGCGTGTTCGATTTTCGCGGCGTGATCTACGATGTCGATCCGGTCTTCGCCAATTCGGAGGAATGGTACCAGTCGATCCCCGAGGAGATCCGCCCGGCCAAGGACCAGCCTTTCTACCACCTCCTCGCCGAAAACGGGGAATCGAGCTACACCGCCTATGTCAGCCAGGGTAACCTCGTGGCGGACGAAACGGAGGAGCCTGTCGATCACCCGGCAATTTCCGGCCTGTTCGAACCTTTCGCGCAAGGCCGCTACCGCCTCCGCCGCGAGATGCGCCATTAAGTCGGGCGCGCGGGCGTTTTCGGGCGCCGGATCGGTTGACAGGCCGCGCCCTCCCTTGTAGCAGCCCGGCTTCCCGCGCGGGGTTCGGCCGTGGCCGTTTTTGCGCGACAAAAGTTCTAGAATGTTTGGAAAGAGCCATGTTCGCAGTCGTGCGCACGGGCGGCAAGCAGTATCGCGTAGCCGCCGGAGACAAGATCGTCGTTGAAAAGCTCGCCGGCGAGGCGGGCGACACCATCCAGCTGGGCGACATCCTGCTCGCCGGCGAGGGCGCGGACCTGCGCTCCACCGACGGCTTGACCGTTTCGGCCGAGATCATCGCCCAGGCGAAGGCCGACAAGGTCATCGTCTTCAAGAAGCGCCGCCGGCATAATTACCGCCGCAAGGCCGGTCATCGCCAGCAGCACACGATCCTGCGCATCACCGCGATCGGCGATCAGAAGGCCGAAGAGAAGCCGAAGAAGGCCAAGGCTGAAAAGCCTGTTTCGAGCGAAGTCGAGAAGCTTGCCAACGAGGCCCCTGCCGCTCCGGCCGCCGAAGCCGCTTCGGAAGCTCCGGCCAAGAAGCCGCGCGCGAAGAAGGCCGCTGCCGATGCCCCGGCCGCAACCGATCTGCAGCAGCAGGCGCCGCTCAAGGTCGACGGTGCGGAAAGCCCGATGACCGACAGCCCGGTTGAATCCAAGAACGACGCCGCGTAAGTTAGCGGCAAGATCAAGACGTAAGGCAGATTCGAGATGGCACATAAAAAAGCAGGCGGCTCGTCCCGCAACGGTCGCGACTCCGCGGGCCGCCGCCTTGGCGTCAAAAAGTTCGGCGGCGAAACCGTCATCGCCGGCAACATCATCATCCGTCAGCGTGGGACCAAATGGTATCCCGGCGCCAACGTCGGCATGGGCAAGGATCACACCCTTTTTGCGCTCACCGACGGCCGCGTCACGTTTCGCGACGGGAAGCTTGGCCGCAAATTCGTGTGCGTCGATATGCCGGCGCTCGCGGAAGCAGCGGAATAGGAGCGCGCCGAGGACGGGCCGCTCCCACGGGGCGGCCCCCCAGGTCTCAGTAGAGAACCGAATTCGAGGGAGAGGGGGC
>DASVUO010000267.1:0-9505 GCA_036386995.1 Allosphingosinicella sp.
TCAGCAAAGGCCGAGCTGAGTGACCTTAATCGCCGTTTATCTGATGAGCACGTAGCAATCATCGGGTTGGGTGGAACGGGTTCCTACGTCTTGGACTTTATGATCAAGACGCCGGTCAAGGCGATCACGTGCGTCGACTACGATATCTTTGAAGTCCATAATGCTTTTCGCTCGCCCGGGGAGACAGATTTCGCTGACTTCGGCAAACTGAAGTCTGACGTGTATCGGCGCAGGTATGAAAACTTTCGGCACGGCCTTAGTTTTAGAAAATTTAAGGTCGGGCGAACCGATGATGCCCAACTAGCGGGAGTGACATTTGTATTCGTATGCATTGATGATGGCGAATCGCGCGCAGAAATATGCGACATGCTTCTCCGCCTGCGGCTACCGTTCATTGACGTTGGCATGGGAATCGAACTAGAACACGATAAGCTGGATGGGCTTATTCGCACAACACTCTTCACGGAGGAAACCGATCACCTCGCGATCAACGAAGTTCCTATCGACAGGGCAAACGAACTGGGCGCTTACCGAACTTTTGTGCAGATTGCCGAGTTGAACGCGTTGAATGCGGCGATCGCAGTTATCCAGTACAAGAAGCTACGGGGGTTTTACGCGGACGAGAGTCGCTATTATCAGAACTTCATTTCTCTAGGATCGTCGAACTGGATCGGGGAGGCGCCGTGAGGTTTCAGCTTGAAAGAGTAGTCACCTTCCCAAAAGCGCTTTGCCCGGGCGTGTTATATTATTCGGAGGAATTTAAAACTAGCCGGCACGTCTGTGCCTGCGGTTGCGGAGACATCATCAAGCTGCCAATCGATCATATGCACCATCGCATAACAGAAGCTGCACACGGACCCACGCTCCGTCCGTCGGTCGGCAATTGGGACGTGTGTGATGCTCACTACTATGTGACGGATGGACAAGTAGAGTGGCTCCCTCGCTGGTCGCAATCACAGATTACGGCTGGGAGACGTGCGGAAGATCAGAGGCGCGAACGCTATTTTAACGAGAGCAGTAGCTTCTTCCTTCGGTTCCGCAAGAACATAGCGAAACTTGCGGAGGCAGCGTGGCGATGTCTCGCGGACCTATGGCGGAAATAGGGGGCGTCGGAACGGACCCATCTTTGCATTGGATAATAATAGGGCGAAACGAACGCCCATCATGGACCGAGCCCCCTATCTAGCAACCGGCGGATTGCCTCTCACCGCCAGGCTTCGGGTCGGACGTATCCGCGCTCCAGACAGCAAGGTTCGCCTTCAGCGCATTTCTCGGCCGTGGTGCCGTGGTTCTGCCCGGCCTGCGGGTCGGCCGCGGCGCCGTGATCGGCGCAGGCGCGGTGGTGATCCCGGACGTCGAGCGCTGCGCAACCATGGTCGGCAACCCCGCCCGCGAACTGAAGCGCTAAGCCCCCCTCTCCCCCGCCCGCGAACGGAAGCGCTAGGGCCCCCTCCTCTTCGCGTCCTTCTCTACTCCTTCGCGCCTTCGCGTGAACCAAACAACCTCCCAACCGCACCGCCGCCCGCGAACACCCCACCGATTGGCGCCACTACGCCCCACCCGAGCACCCATTGCGCCCTCCCCCCACTTGTGAAACCTTGCCCCCCACACACAGGAAAACGCACATCAAGCGGGGGATCATGACGAACAGGAATTTGGCCTTTGCCGGCGCGGCGTTGCTTGCCGCGGGGTTGTTCACGCCGGTGGTCACCCTCCCCTTCCTCGGCAGCGTCAACCTGTTCAACAACGGCAGCAACGAAGTCGCGCTGGTGCTTCTCGCCTTGGCCGCGGGCGCCGCCGGCCTTGCCGCCAAGGATCGGGAAGGCGACGCGCTTTGGCCGGGCGCCGCCGCCGCCGTGATCCTGCTCTACCTGTTCGTCAGCCTGCAATACCGCCTTTCGGCCCTTCGCCAGAGCATCGCCGGAGAGCTTAAGGGCAATCCGTTCGCAAGCCTTGCCGAAGGGGCGCTCGGCTCCATTCAGCTGCAATGGGGCTGGCTGGTGCTTGGCGCCGGCGCGGGGCTGATCGTTTACGCCGCCGTCACCGCGCGCAAGGCGGCGGAACGCGCCACCTTCCAGGTTGGCGGCACAGTGGGCCGCGCCGCCGCCGGCCTGTCGCTGCTCGCCGCCTTGTTCGCGCTCGCCTGGGACCTGTCAGGCGGCGGCGGCCCTGCATCCGCCGCTCCTGCGAGGGAAAGCGCCGACGCCTCCGCCCCCAGTTCCTCCTCCTCCACCGCAGCCGAGGCCGGCGCCGACCTCGGCAACGCCGCCACCGCCTCCTCCGCTGGGAGTCCCGACCCCGTGGAAGCCGCCTACATCCGCGACAAGCTTCGCCTCTACGACCTCCAGGCCAGATATTACGAGTCGGTGCTGGACGGCGAAGTCCCCGGCGTTCGCTTCAAGATCAAGAACGGCGGCGATCGCACGCTCGATCGCGTCACTGTGCGCGTCGTGTTCCACGACGCCGCCGGCGTCGCCATCGCCGAGCAGGAGTACAACCCGGTGCTGGTCAGCGAATACAGCTATGGCGGCGACAACAAGCCGCTTCGCCCCAATTACATCTGGCAGGGCGACCGCGGCGAATTCTACTCGGCCAAGGACGTCCCGTCCGAATGGGCGCCGGGCAAGGCAACGGCGACCATCACCGACATCGAATTCGCCGCCCCGGGCAAGGCCTCCGCGCCTTAAAGCGCCCGCACCCGCGGCGGTGCGCGCTCGGGCTTCAGCATCAGCTCGGTCAGCCCCCACACCATCGCGTCCGCGCGGTCCGGGCTCCTCCCCGGTCCCTCATAGCCACCGCCGGCGATCATGCCGCAGAGCTGGGCTTCGAGCTCGGGGAAGCGGCCGCCGAGCGTCACTTCGCCCGTTTCGAAGCGCATCGCCACCGGCGCGGCCCGGTCGGACTTGCCCACCACCGCGTTCGCCGGCGCGACCTTAAGCCGCGGGTCGGCCGCCGCGATGATCGATCCGACCATGTTGCCACCCTGGTTGGTCTCCGCCACGGCCGACACCCGCGCCGCCGGGTGCAACTCAGCCCAGGCCCGCGCCGCCTCCGCCACCACCCGCGCCCAGCCTTCGGGGCTGCGCGCCGTCACCGAATGGTCGGCAAGCACGTGCGCCCGCCCCGCCGCATCGCTGCCGCACGCCACGATCCCGCACGTCCCGTCCCCCGAAGGCGGATCGACCGCAATGACCACCCGGACCATGGCAGCACTTCGGTCCGCCTCCCCTCGGCAGCGCTCCAGCAATTCCACCGTCCACAGCGCCCCCGGCGCATCGCTCAGCAGCTCCCCCTCGAGCTCCTGCCGCGCCAATCGCGTCCCCGCATAGCGGGCGTAGACATGCTCGGTGAACGCCGGCGCATTGTGCGGGTTTCTCTTCGTCGGCCCGCCGGTGAGGATCGTCTTCGGCTCGGCCAAAATGCCCGTCAGCACCGGCCCCGGCCGCGGCGTGGTGGTCACCAAAGCGCGCGGCGTCTCCCCCAGTCGAAGCCCGAGCCTCAGCATATCCCAGCATTCCTGCGCCTTGCGCCACTTCGCCAGTTCGTCGCACCAGGCATAATCGTGCTCCGGCCCGCGCAGGGTGCTCGGCGTCGCCCCCGAAAACAGCCGCGCCTCGCTTCCGCCCTTGAAGCGCAGGATGCCGCGCGCCGGAAACCATTCGTCCACCCACGGCTCGGCGACGGCGAGCAGCCCGCTTTTCCCTTCCACCATCACGCTTCGCCCTTCGGCCAGGGTTGCGGCGACCAAAGCGATCCGGATCGCCGGCCCGCTTTGTGCCTGCGTGATCAGGCGGTTCACCCATTCCGATCCCGCCCGCGTCTTGCCGAAGCCGCGCCCGCCCATCACCACCCAGGTCGACCAATCGCCGGCGGGCGCATTCTGGCCCCGGTGCACCCAGGAGCCCCAATCGCGGTCGTAGGCGTCGGCCTCCTCCAGCCCCAGAAGGGCAACCGCCTTCGCCCGCGCCTTGGGTTCAAGCGAAAGCAGGAACTCGCCGATGTCCGTGTCCGGCGGCAGGACGCGCTTAAATTTGCCCACGGGAACGCGCAATCGCCGACAATTTGCCCAGAATGGAGCCGCGCACTTCGTCCAGCGTGCGCGGCCGCGGCTGCCACCCGCCGCGGCGGCGATGGCCGCCGGCCTCCGCGGCCGGCCGCTGCCGGTAGAGCTTCACGATCTCGATCGCGTCGTGCAGCGTTACCGGAGGCAGCAGCGCGCCGTCCGGCGGCGGCCGCCCCTCCAGCGCCGCTTCCGCCTGGGCGATCAGCAACTGGTCGAGCCGCGCCACCCCCTGCGCCCGCGCCGCGTCGCACTCCGCTTCGAACCGCGGATCCTCGCGGCGGTGAATGAAGATCGTCTGCCGCGAAAAACCGCACGCATCCGCCGCCGCCGAATAAGTCGATCCGTTTGCCAGCACGTCGAGGAAGAGCGTCTTCGCCGCGTCGTTCCACCTTTTGCCGCTGGTCTGCCCGATCTGCGGCCCATGCGCCCCGGATGCCCGCAACACCCTCCCCGCCGGCGCCTTCGCCCGCTTGCCCTTCTCCGGCCCCGCACCCGTAGCTTTCGCCATGACCACATTCTCCTCTTGACCCTTGCCAGAGTAGAACATAAAGAGTACAATGTAGGAAAGTTGTTTTTGCGGAAATCGTGTAAGCTGTTGATAAACTTGGAGAACTACGGGTGAGGAGGCGGTGCGGCCATCAGCCGAGGGTTCCATCTCCTGCGGCGTCTAGAAGTGGGAGGATGTCTCAAGCCCCCGTTAACGGCACCTCCTGATTCGCGATCGCAACGTCTCCTCCCTTTTGTAGAACTCGCCGCCTGTTGATCACCGACTCGGCCGCGATGCGCGCCAGAGCGCTACTAGCATTAGCCGTGATCCGGTTCATTTCCTCTGAGGGATTGCCGACGTTCTTGAACATCAAAGCACCCGCAACGGCCCTACGCAAATCGTTTCCCCGCAAAGTCTTGAACAGAAGGTAGAGAGCGTCTGAACTTTGATGCGACACGAACTCAACGTCGGCAGGATCCCAGCCCTTCTTTTTCCCTATTTCGATCAGAATTGCGGAAACACTCCGCCGTTCCTGAAATGTCTCAAACTTTTGGCGAAACGCCTCCCGCACATCTGGATCACGGACTTCTTCTCCAAATGTGCTCTCTTCAAGATCCCAGAAATCTACGTCTTCATCTCCACGAGCTTCCACGTATCCGGCTAACAGATCATCGATGTTTTCGACCCCACCGAGTTCCTTTATCAAAGCGACGGTTGCCGAAAGATGGGTCGGAGAGATCGCCTTGGGGGTTTTCCTAATCGCATCGATAAAGCGCTCCCTTACGATTTCACCGTTGTCTTCGAAAGAATCATGGTAGAGTTCCCACGCTTCCGAAAATGAGCGATCCCCATCTGACTCTATGAGGCGTTGCTCCAACCGTTTCGCTTCGCCTTGCAGATGCGCCGCATCCAGATGCCCATTGAGGACTGATTGAAGGATCACCGAGTCAAACTCATCAACCTGGGCAAATCCATATTCGTCCAATATGGCCCGCCATTCGGGATGGCTTGGCTGTCCCCCCTGCGCCTCAGCAAATTGCGCTTCATAGTCGCTCAGGCTGCGCAGGAACTCTACGCTCGGAGCGTCATCTGGATGGAACTTTGCGTACGCGAATAGTGCGACGGATTGGATCGCTTGCTTCAGCACCCTTGGATCAAACGCAATAAGCTCCTCGTCCAGCCGAGCGGCCATTCGCTCGATCTTTTTCAACGTCCTTATATTCACAATTCCAAGCTTCTCGCAGTTGGCACGCAAGTTACCACAAAATTTGGATCGTGGATTGATTCCGATCTCTGCCGCCTCCGCTGGAGTCGGATCGAACCGCAGTGTGACATCTCCTATCTTCTCGAGCTGGCTATGAAACTCAGCCGCCTCAACTTCGGCAAGTTGCTCCTCGTTTAACAGGAGAACTACTTTGCATCGACGCTGCTCCTTCAGATAGGATATCAGCCCGAGAACGTCTCGAAGGTCCAGATTGCGGCTTTTCCGTTCTAGATCGTCGATGCAAATTATCTGCTCTTTTATCCAAAAGAATCCTACTTTTTCAAAGTTCGACAGGTACTTGTCCGCCCCCGGTAGAAGGCGGGCTAGTGTACCGCCCTTGCGCCAGAGGGCAGGGGCAGATTTCACTACGCCATTCAAAGTATCTAAGTCCGCAGCCTTGCCGATTTCGGCTGCTTGTACAGTGTTTTGGAAAACGGCAGCCTTGAGCTCGTCCAAGCTTCCCAAGCCAAATAACGACACGTACGCATAGTACGGTGACCGCACCTTGCCTGCGCGCTTTGCATCGGCCAGGAAGCGGTTCCAAGCGAAGGTTTTGCCGACGCCCCACTTCCCTGCGATCACAAGAACGCCTGGACTGTCATCTTGTAAGAAACGTTCGATCTCTGGTTTGACTATTCTCGCACTCATACGCCGCTAGTCCGTCTTCAGAGATCGATTGAGCTCAAGGGCGGTTTCCAGTAGCCGGCGCATAGCCTCGGACTTCGACGGCCTCGGTTCCGGCTGCGTCCCGATCCACGCGTCCAGCTTCGCCTCCAGTTCGGGCGGCATGCGGAAGCCACGCATCGGGTCGCGGCCGGTGGCGGGGCGGCCTCGCGGTCTTTTGGGTTTATCCTCTATTGACCTGCCCTCAATTTGGGTTTATCCCATAATCAACCGATGCGGGGCCCCTCCCCGCTTTGGCATCCAAACCCGCAAACGCCTTGGTGAAGGAGGCGATCGATGGTTGCTGGCCAGCATAAACTGTCGCGCCGCGCGCTGCTAGCCGGGGTTTGCGCCGTTCCGGCCGTGCCGCTCTTTGCTGAAGCCGCCCCGCCCCGGGACCACGGCCACGAGGTGCGCTCAGCCGCTTGGGCCAAAGCCCTCGCCCGCCTCCGCCGCGCCGAGGCCGAGATCGCCGCGCTTGCCCACTCCGACGATCAGGACGCCTATGACGAAGCGGTGGGACGGCAGAACGTGGCGCTCGGCCGGCTGCTCAAGGCGCCCGCGCCCGATCTCGCCGCAATAGGCTTGAAGGTGGACCTGATCGCCGCGGAGCAAGCCTGGGAACTCACCTTCGGCAACGCCGCCTTCACCGCCCTTCGCAAAGACATCCAGCGCCTCCGCTAACCCGCCGGCTAAACTCCCTCTCCCCTGCGGGGAGAGGGCTGGGGTGAGGGGGTTCGGCCTCTGGAAGTACCCACCAACCTCCCCCCCCTCCCCTTTGCGCCTTTGCGCCTTTGCGTGAACCATCGGGACGCGGTGCCAGGCTCGGCGGCAGCTTTGTTCACGCCAAGGCGCCAAGGCGCAAAGAGGAGAAACGGTCCCCTCCTTCGTCTTCGCGCCCTTGCTTCGCGCTCTTCGCGTCTTCGCGTGAAACAATAAGCGTCCGTGCCCTGCTCCTAAGCAGATCGGTTCACGCGAAGACGCGAAGGTCCGCGAAGAATTCGAAGACAAACGGTGGCGAGATTTCCCAAACGCAGCGCCAAATGTTGGCGCCGCCCGCTTCGCTTCGGCTTCGCCGATAAAGGCCCTCTCCCGCTAAACCCTTGCCAATCCTCGCTTCCGCAAAACTGGCACGCCTCATGCTCTGCGCTTCGCATGAGGGCACAGAAACCAGGTTCAGGGAGCCGGATCATGCAAGCACGTTCAACCAATCTCTTGCTCGCCGACGACACGATGTTCGGCGTCTGCCAGGGCCTCGGCGAGGATTTCGGGGTCAGCCCGACCCTTCTGCGCCTCGCCTTCGCGCTGGGCTTGTTCTGGGCCCCGGTGCTGGTGATCGGCGCCTACCTTGCGCTCGGCGCGGTGGTGCTGGTCTCGCGCCTCCTCGCCCCGGATCCGCGCATCGCGGCGCCCGCCGCCGAGGCTCCGGCCCAAGCGCCGGCGGAGGCCGAGGCGCAGCCCCTCCCCCTCGCCGCCTGAACGCCGCACGCCCCGCCCTCGCCCGCAAAAAGGCGAGGACGGGTGAACGCGTCCCTAACGCGCCATAAACCTCGTCTTTACGCAGGTCATATAGAGGAAGCTTCTAAGGCGGCTCGCAAGACACGCGCAGCTTCGGGAGTTTGAACATGGCATCAGCATCGGTCGGCTTGGCGAAACGGGCGGCGCCCGCGCAATCCTTGCTCGCCTGCGTCGCCGCCCACGGCTCCGCCGGACACGGCTGGCCGGGCGCCGCGGCCTCGCTGAGCGGCGAGCAGGCGGCGCGGGCCTTGGCCGACATTGTGCATTTCCTCTGCGCGCTTCACGGCCGCTATCCCGGCGTGATCGATCATGCCGGCGGCCGAATCGTCGATCCCGCCGCCCGTGCCTGGATCGCGCAGGCGACCTACGCTTTCGCCGGCGAGCGCGCCTACCTCGCCCGCCTGGCGGTCGCCGCCGGTCCGGTGCCGAGCACGCCCGGCGCCGCCTCCAGCGATTCGACCGCCCTTGCCCAGCGCCACGCGGTGGAAATGCTTGCCAAATCGGAGCGCAACGGCTGCGCGCTTGGCGCGGCGATGGCGGTGGTGCTCGATTGGGCGGGGGTGCGGATCGCGCTCGACGCCGCCGCGCGCCGCTTCGGGGTGGACGTGCCGGCTTATCAGGCGGCCGACCGCGACGGCATCGCCGCGCTGGCCGATGGCTTTGCGCAGGAACCGGCGGCGCAGCGCGCTTTGCTGTTCGGGGCGGAGCAGATCCTGCTCCAGCATCGCGGCCTTTGGGACCTTCTCGAAGCGCGCCACGGCGCCCGGACGGCCGCCGCCGCTTAAGCCGGCGCGCCCCGCAGCGTCCGAAGCAAACCCATGGCAAGCAGGATCGCGGCGCCGGCCAGCGACGTCCACAGCAGAGCGGAGGCGACCTCCTCGCTCCACTTCGGCCAGAGCAAGGCCACCGTCACCAGCGACCAGACCAGCGCAAGCAATGGCGGCCATCGGCCGTAATCGGTCACCCGGAAGGGGTGAACGAAATGCACCGGCGCGAAGGTGAACAGGGTGAAGAAGACCACCACCGCGGCGCCGACGATCGGCCCGGGCTGGCCGATGAAGAGGTAGAAAGCGACCACGTTCCACAGGCTCGGAAAGCCGCGGAAATAATTGTCCTCCGTCTTCATGTCGCGGCGGGTGAAGAGGTAGAGCGAGGAGAGCTGGATCAGGGCGGCGAGCGGCACGATCCAGCCTTCCGGCACCAGTCCGGCCTTCCACAGTAGGATCGTCGGCACAAAGACGTAGGTCAGGTAATCGATCACTAGATCGGCCGTATCGCCGTCGATCCGCGCCGCCTTGGTCTTGACGTGCGCCCACCGCGCCAGCGTCCCGTCCACCCCGTCCACCGCAAGCCCGATCAGCAGCCACAGCAAACAGAGCCGGTAATCCCCCGCCTCGATCGCCATCACCGCCAGAAACGCGATCACCGCCCCGGAGAAAGTGAACGCATGCACCGCCCACGCGGCTAGTGCCGGCGGTCCTGCATCGGGTGCGGGTGCGGGTGCGTCTCT
>DASVUO010000268.1:0-2546 GCA_036386995.1 Allosphingosinicella sp.
CTGCCGCCGAAAGCTTTCTCTTCGCCAGGACCATCCGCGTTAACGTAGAGCTGGTCGTCGCCGGCGCCGCCGTCGAGCGTGTCAAGCCCGGTGCCGCCGTCGAGCAGGTCGTTGTCCGCGCCGCCGGACAGGGTGTCGCTACCCGCTTCTCCGAGCAGGTCGTCGTCGCCGTCTCCGCCCTCCAGAACATCGTCGCCGCCCGCGCCGGCGAGGAGGTCGTTGCCGGCCCCTCCCTCCAGCGTGTCGACGCCCGCGCCGCCGTCGAGAAGGTCATTGCCTTCGCCGCCGATCAATTTGTCGTCGCCGTCGCCGCCGAGCAGATCGTCGGCGCCTTCGAAGCCATAAAGCGTATCGTTGCCACCGAAGCCGTGGATCGTATCGGCAAAGGCGGTGCCGCCCAGCGAGTCGGCCTCTTCGGTGGCCGGTGCCACAATGAAGCGGGTGAACTTCACGCCCGCGCCGCTGCCGTCGCCGGTGGTGGGGCTGGTGTCGATCGTTACGAACACGAGGCCACCCGGGCCGAATGCGGCGCCGCCGGCATATTGATCGCCGTCCGTGGCGACGTTGATCAGGAATTCGAAGCCCAGTTTGGCGCCGTTGGCATCGAAGAACTGCCCCCGCGCGGCGGCGCCGTCTCCATCGCCGGTCGCGGTGGTCGTGGTGGTGGTCCAGACAACCAGGAAGCCTCCGTCGGGCGACGGGGTGGTGAAGGAGGAGACCTGGTATCCGCTCGGGTTCGAGTTGACCAGGAACTCGCTGCCGACCCGCGCGCCGGCGGCATCGAAAAGCTGGCCCTTGATGGACGAGTAGCTCGAATCGCCGCCAAGGCCGCTATAATCGGTCCAGGTGACAATGAAGCCGCCGCCCGTCAGTGCCGACACGGACGCGGTGGACTGCGTTTTGGAATTGGTCGTGCTGACGAAGAATTCGGGGCCGGCGGGTACGCCGTCGGCACCGTAAAGGCGCGCCATGATGCCGTTCTGCGTGCCTTGATCTTCCCACACAATCACATAGCCGCCGCCCGCAAGCCCGGCGGCGCGGGAGAAGGATTGTTCCCAGGGAAGGGTGGTGTTGACCCCGAATTCGTCGCCGAGCGCCACGCCCGACGCAGCGAAATGGCGGGCGCGAACGCCGATCGGCGAGTAAGTGGTGCTTCCGGCAGTTGGGTCCGCCGTTGCGTCCGTCCACGTCAGAATGAAGGAACCGTCGGCTAGCACCGTTCCGAACGGCACCGTCTGCGCGCCCGCGGTGTGCGAGTTGACCGCGATTTCGCCCCCGGCCTTCGCCCCGGCGGAGTCGAAGACCTGGGCGCGGATGTTGGTGTCGGTTCCGGCGGCATTGCTGTCGCTCCACGCGACAACGAAGCCGCCGGTGGGAAGCGCGAACAGATAGGGCTGGGTCTGCGAGCCTTCGATCGTGGTGTTGACCAGGAACTCACCGCCCGAGGGCGTGCCGTCGGCGTTGTAGATCTGGCCATGGATCGAGTGGCCAAAGGGATCGGCGCCGACGCCGCTGCGGTCGCGCCAGACGATCACGAAACGGCCGTCCGTCAGGTAGACGATCTGCGCCCAATCCTGGTGATCCTGGGTCGTCGTGTTGACGACGACCTCGCCGCCACGCCGCTCGTAAACAATCGCCATTTCGCCATCCCCCACGGGCAGGCGGCGTTTTCTGCGCGGCGCTCCCGGACTTTCAAGCGCTGAGGATGCCGTTTCGGGGGTAAAAAGTCAATGAAATGAAAGGCGATCCGCAGTTCAGCGCTAATCGTGGAAGCTACTGGCTGCACTCGCTGTAAGCCTTTACAAAGTCATCATGAACGCTGTGCTGGAGGGGATCAGGATCGTTGAACTGGCCGGCCTCGCGCCTGCGCCATTTGCCGCAATGATGCTCGCCGATCACGGCGCGGAAGTGATTCGGATCGAACGCGCCGGCCACGCGCGGTCGATTCCGGCCGAGTTCGACATATTGGCGCGCGGGCGGGTCGAGGTTTTGCAGCTCGATCTCAAGGACCCGGCGGGCATCGCCCGCGTTCGCGCGCTTGCGCGCCGCGCGGACGGGCTGATCGAGGGCTTCCGCCCGGGTGTGATGGAGCGGCTCGGGGTTGGGCCGGAGGTGCTCTGCGCTGACAATCCCAAGCTAGTCTACGGCCGCCTCACCGGCTGGGGGCAGGAGGGGCCGCTTGCGCAAAGCGCCGGGCACGACATCAACTACCTTGCCCTTTCGGGTGCCCTCTCCACCTACGGCCGCGCCGGGCAGGCGCCGACGCCGCCGGTGAACGCCTTGGCCGATTTCGGCGGCGGCGGAATGCTGCTCGCCTTTGGAATGCTTGCCGGCATCCTCTCCGCCCGCGCGACGGGTAAGGGCAAGGTGGTGGACTGCGCGATGGTGGACGGCGCGGCGATCCTGTCGTCGCTGACCTGGTCGCTGCGCGCGGCCGGCATGTGGAACGGCGAACGCGGCACCAACCTGCTCGACAGCGGCGCGCCCTTCTACGATTGCTACCAATGCGCGGACGGCGAATGGGTGTCGGTGGGCGCGTTGGAGCC
>DASVUO010000269.1:0-1530 GCA_036386995.1 Allosphingosinicella sp.
CGAAAAAGCGAAGTTGATGAAGCCGAAGTTGAACGGGTAGCAGTAGACGATGGGAAGCGCGAAATAGGCGGTCGGAGGCACCCGCCCGTGCACTTCGCGCGCAACCCACAGGAAGCCGGACGCGGTGAACAAGGGGATCAGGATGGTGATGAGCTTCACCGCCGGCTCGAGCCCGATGAGCGCGGACAGCGGCACCACCAGAAGATCGACGCCGAGATTGCCGATCAGCGCCCACTGGAAATCATAGAATTCGCGAAGCACCGGCACGCCATCGGCCCGCATCTGCACGTGGTAGCGACCCATGTGGCCCGGCAGATCGACCAGCGGCGGGATGTTCGGCCAAAGCAGAGGAAGCGCGCAGGCGAGAACCGCGCCGAGAACGAAAGCGGGATGGTCCCACCAGTCCCGCGGCCGCCGGGCGCTCGCGCTTTCTCTTTCGGCGGAGGTGGAGGTCATCGGGTCCTGAGCGAAGGGCGGTTAGACGCTGCCTCCCCCCTCTTGCCGCGAAATTCAACCTCTATCTTGAACGGCCCCTACCAGTCGTGCCGCTTCATGACCGACTGAATGTCCTGCCCCGCCCCCGCCGCCGCGTCGCAACCGCCAGGCCGCAGAAAGGCGCAGACCCGCACCGGCCGCCGCAGCGCCTGCGGATCAATGCCTGTGTGGGCGGAGGAGCAACCGACCAGCCGGTAGCCGGCGGGCAGGCGCCCGACCGCCGTTTCCGGAACGATGATGCCGTTGAAAGCGGGCGTGATTTGGGCGAGCGGCGGCTGCGCGATTTTCCCGAACGGCGGCGCGCTTGCGTAGATCGGGAGCGGGCGGCGCAGATAGGTGTAGCCGCCGGTGTCCCAGACGTTGAGCGAGACGATGCCGACCCCGCACAGGCCCGGCTGATCGCGAAGAGCCAAGGCGGCTTCCGAACCGGCAAAGAAGGCGCGCCACGGCGTTGCGAGCTTGCCCGCCGAAGCAAGCGCCGCCGATGCGCCGAACCACAAGGGGACGACCGCAATCGCCGCGAGCATCGCGCCGCGCGGGCTGAGCTTCGGCTGCAGCCTGCGCACGAGTTTGGCCGACCCAATGGCGGCGACCACCACCAGGATCGCGACAGTGAGGAAGATGAAGCGGTATTCCTTGTGCCCGATCAGGCCGTGCAGGAGCAGGTTGAACACCGCCGCCGCGATCAGGGCGCGGTAGGGCTTGAGAACCGGCAGGATCAGCAGGGGGATCGCGGCAAGCGCGAAGCTCCACATGATGCCGAGCCAGGTCAGGTAAACGAGCGGCGGCTGCACGCCGAAGTCGGCGGACCGGTTGACGACCACGTTCTGGACGAAATTGGCGACAATCCAGCCGAACGGCGCCTGACCCATCGCAAGGTCGACGCATGCGCCGATGGCCGCCGCGACCAAACCGCCCCCGATCAGCGGCAGCCAACGCCCGCGCCAGTCGGTGCCGCTGCTCAGCAAGACGAGCACCGCGATCGCCGGCAGATAATGGAAGCGCAGGATCCCGGCGAGACCGAGCAACAGGCCT
>DASVUO010000270.1:0-2771 GCA_036386995.1 Allosphingosinicella sp.
AGGGGGGGGGCTTTTCGTTTCTGCTGGTTGCCCGCCTGCTGTGGGACAAGGGAATTGCCGAATATGTCGAGGCCGCGCGGATGATCCGGGCTCGGCGTCCGGACGTCTCCTTCCGGCTGCTCGGCTTCCTGGATGTCGCCAACCGCACCGCCGTGTCGCGCGAGGACGTCGCCGGCTGGGGCGACGCGATCGATTATCTGGGCGCAACCGACGACGTGCGCCCGTTCATTGCGGAAGCGGACAGCATCGTGCTCCCGTCCTACCGCGAGGGGCTTCCCCGGGTTCTGCTCGAGGGCGCTGCAATGGGTAAGCCGCTAATCGCCACGGATGTGCCGGGCTGCCGCGACGTGGTGGAAGACGGGAAGAACGGCTTCCTGTGCGCCGCGCGCGACGGGGCTTCGCTGGCGGAGGCGATGGAGCGTCTGCTGGATCTGTCTCCGGACGAACGGCGCGCCATGGGCGAGGCAGGACGCCGCCGTGTCGAGCGGGAATTCGACCAGAAGATCGTGAGCGAACTTTATACGGAGGCGATCGCCCGCGCCACCGGCGGCTGACCCGAAGCTCAGTCTGCGGACAGGTGCCGCACCGTTGACGAGGTTTCCTTCGGCTGGTGGCGGCGGCGCGCGCGGGGGCGGGCTTCGGCCATCAGCGCGCAGCAGACGGCGAACAGAGCTGAAAGCGCCGCGGTGCGCAGCGGGTAATCGACGAAACTGTGCGCCAGCAGCGCACCGCCCGCTACGGTTGCCGCCCGCGCGAAATAGTCCGGCTGCTCGGCGCGCCAGACGGCCACGGTGCGCGCTCCGAACCAGAGCAGGAAGACGAGGATCAGCAGGACGCCAGGGACACCCGTTTCCAGCAGCAGTTCGACATAATCGTCATGGGCATGGTTTGCGAACAAGCGCGTCACGCCCGCCGGATCTTCGTACATCGGGTAGACGTCGACGAAGGTGCCGAGGCCCGTGCCCCACGGAAAGAAGTCGGCGACCCCCTTCATCGTGGTGGTGAGGAAGAAGTAGCGCGATCCGGTGTCGCTTGCCGAAGCGCTGGTCAGATCCCCACCGACCGGCGCCGTGAACACCAGAACCACGGCGACAACGAGCAGCACCGCCCCGGCGATGGCGCCAAAAGCAATTCGCTTGCGGTTGCCGCTGCCGAGGGCGAACATGCTGATCCCCGCAACGGGAATGATCAAACCCATGCCGGCAAGCGACGCGTTGATGGCGATGCCGACTGCAATCACGGCAAGCGCGCCCGCCAGCATCACCGCAAGGCCGGACGCGCGGTTGATCGAGCGGCCTTTCGCCTTGGTATCGAAGAACAAGGCGGCAAGGAACGGAACCGCCGCCACCATCATCATGCCCATGTGGTTGCTGTTGGCGAAGAAGCCGACGGCTTTGCCCCAGTTGGTGATTTGGTAGAAGTAAAAGGGTGAATCCTGCCCGCCGGCGATCTGCACCGCGCCGATGGTCACGGACACGATGGTCACGCCGCAAAGCACCCAGGCGATCCAGGAGGAACGGAAGCCGCCGAGGCGAAGCATGCCGAGCAGGGTGGCGATGGCGGGAAGAAGCCACAGCACCGAGCCCCAGGTGCGGTAGGGCGCAAGCGACAGGGGAAGCCATGGCAGCGGCTCGCCCAGCATCCGGTAGCCTTGCGCGATCGGCTCGCGCCCGGCGAAGCTGGTCCAGATCGCCGGCGGCAGCGGGATCAGGTGGAGCGCGACCAGCGCCAGCGCCAGACCCAGCAAGGCAAGCAGCCGGCGCGCGGGAGCGGCGAGCGGCGTCTGCCGCTGCACCAAAGCCGCCCAGACGATGATCGCGAGCGCTATCAGCTGAAGCACCATGTTCGCCCACAGGCCGGCGGCGCTTGCACCGCCGAAGAGCAGGCAGAGCAGCAGAAAGGCGGGAATAATTGCCAGGCGGAATTTGTGGATCACGGGCGCCCCCCGGCTACGACGGTTACGTCGGAGAAGACGGCATTCTGGCCGGTCGGCACTTCCCCGGCGACGCCCTTGAGGCGCAGCCACTGCGCGCCGCACCCCGACGGAACGGCGAAGGTGCCGGTCATCGCCCGGGGGCTGTAGGTGGTGTCGGTGACCGGCAAACGCAAAAGCTCGCCGCCGCCGTCCGCGCAGGTCAGCGTCCATTCAAGGCGGCTGCCGTCGCCCTTGGCGTCCCCCTGGACCTGGAACTGCAGCCGGTGCTGACCGGCGGCGAGCACAAGCAGCTGCGAGGCGAGGTCGGTGTCGGCGCGGCCGTAATAATCGACCTGAAGGGCCGGTACGTTGGTCCGCTCCGCGACGCCGTTGGGGCTGGAGGTCAGGACCCAGTTGAACGGCGCGGGGCCTGGCAAACCTCGGAAGCCGCCGTCGTAAACAGCCTTCTCGCCGCCCTTGTCGGGCAGGCCGGTGAAGCCGCGCCACAATTGCACCGCGCGGCCGAAGTCGCCCTTCGCCACGAGGCGGTCGAGCAGCACGGCCTGCCAAGGCTGGGCGGCGGTCGGGACCACGCCGGCGGCGCGGGTCAGACGGAGCAGCTGGTCGGGATCGATCTTGCCCGCGGCGAGATGCTGGAACACCGCTTGCTGAAGCCCCGGCTCGCGCGCCAGTACGCCGATAAGCACCGGCCCCGTACCCGGCTCCGTCGCCATGCGCGCGAGTTCGGGCACCAATGCCTCGCCGGCGCGCGCGATCAGGCGGTTAAGCACGGAGATTTCCACGCCGGCCTCCGGAAGCCGCTTGGCGCGCAGATAGCGATCGAGCAGCACCAGAC